>JBGSIG010000494.1:0-16393 GCA_041742655.1 Ferruginibacter sp.
GCAGAAAAAACCAACCTGGCAGAATTGCATCAGCCCTTTTTGGAAATGGTAAAAGACATGTCGGTCACGGGGCAGCAGACAGCAAAAGATATGTACGGTACAAGAGGCTGGATGGCGCACCACAACACAGATATATGGCGGGCAACAGGTGCTGTTGACGGCGCTTTTTGGGGTGCCTGGGTAAATGGCGGTGGCTGGACCTCGCAGCATTTATGGGATCATTACCTGTACAATGGTGACACAGCTTTTCTTGCATCTGCTTACCCCATAATGAAAAGTGCTGCATTATTTTATGTAGATTTTTTAATAGAACATCCCAAATATCATTGGCTGGTAATTTGCCCGGATATGTCGCCGGAAAATGCGCCGGCTGCCCACCAGGGTTCATCACTGGATGCGGGCGTCACAATGACGAACCAGATAATTTTCGATGTTTTTAGCAACACCATAAAAGCTGCACAAATTTTAAATAAAGACAAAGCTTTAATGGATACGCTTGCACAAAAAAGAAGTCGTTTAGCACCCATGCATATAGGCCAGTATGGACAGTTACAGGAATGGTTAGACGATATTGATGATCCTAAGGATAACCATCGACATGTTTCACATTTGTATGGTTTGTTTCCTTCCAATCAAATTTCTCCATATCGTACACCTCAGCTTTATAGTGCAGCTAAAAATACATTGATACAACGTGGCGATATATCCACTGGCTGGAGCATGGGTTGGAAAGTAAACTGGTGGGCAAAAATGCTGGATGGTAACCATGCGTACAAATTGATACAAAGCCAGCTTACACCCGTTGGCACCAATGAGGGCGGCGGAGGTACCTACAATAATTTATTTGATGCACATGCACCTTTTCAAATTGATGGAAATTTTGGGTGCACTTCGGGCATTACAGAAATGCTGATGCAGAGTGATGACGGTGTGTTAAGCCTCTTGCCTGCATTGCCTGATGTTTGGCTGACAGGCGGTAGTATTAGTGGTTTGCGGGCAAGAGGCGGATTTGAATTGGTTGAAATGAAATGGAAAAACGGCAAATTAGTAAAGGCCGTTATCAAATCAAGGTTAGGCGGTAATCTTCGTTTGCGGTTGCCAAATAAAATGATAATGAAGGGTGCGGAATTGAAGAAAGGCATTGGTGAAAATGGTAATCCTTTTTACCAAACAGAAAAAATACCGGATCCGGTAATTGCTGAAAAAGCAACAATTACTCCCCCAACTTTAAAAGAAGCTGTTGAGTATGATTTGCCAACAAAAGCTGGACAAACGTATACATTGCTTGCGAAATAAAAGTTGAAGATACGTACTGTAGAAAATGATTATTAATAAAAACGATTGCAAAAAAATAAATAGTCAGATTAATTTAAAACAAAAACCAAATATGAAAAAAATGATCAACAGCTGTAATCTTAACTTAAAGATCAAACCGTATTGCAGAGCGTGTGCTGTAATTTTTGCTACCATATTCTACGGCGGAATTTGTGTAGCCCAGTCAACAGCTACAGAAGATTTTAAACCGTCCACCCTCAACCAGCCGGGGCAGGAATATCCACAGGTAAACTCGCAGGGCTATGCAAGATTTAAAATAGTTGCGCCTTATGCAGATAGCGTTAAAGTAAGCCTTGGGCTTGGCGGAAGAGGTGGCACTATTCTTAAGAAAGTTACCGATAGTATCTGGATGGGCACTACAGAAGGGCCAATGGATGAAGGCTTTCATTATTATCATCTTACCGTAGATGGCGGAAAATTTAATGATCCCGGTGCATTGAATTTTTATGGATCTGTCCGTTGGGAAAGTGGTATTGAAATACCTGCTCACGACAAGGATTTTTATGCATTGAAAAATGTTCCTCATGGCAATGTGCAACAGGTATTGTTTCCTTCTAAAAGTACCAACACGTCACGCCGTGCATTTGTATACACACCGCCAGGCTATGAAAAAGATAAAACAAAAAAATACCCAGTACTATACCTGCAGCATGGCTGGGGCGAAGATGAAACTGCATGGAGCAACCAGGGGCATGCAAATTTAATTATGGATAACCTGATTGCCGAAGGAAAAATTAAACCATTCATTATTGTAATGACTTACGGAATGACGAATGAGGTTAAATGGGGACGCATGAAGGATTTCAGCATTATCCCATTTCAAACAGTGCTGATAGATGAATTAATTCCTTATGTAGATGCTAACTTTCGTACGCTTGATAACCAGAAGAACCGTGCTATGGCGGGCTTGTCCATGGGCGGCATGGAAACAAAAACCATTACGCTTAACAAGCCTGATGTATTTGCTTACTATGGGTTGCTTAGCGGCGGCACGTATGCAGTGGCCGACATAAAAGATAAATCAAAAGTGAAATTAATATTCCTTAGTTGCGGCAGCAAAGAAAGACCTGAGGCTATTAAAACTTCAGTGGCCGAATTAAAACAGGGCGGCTTTAATGCGGTAGGATATATCTCCGAAAATACAGCACACGAATTTCTTACCTGGAGAAGAAGTCTGCTGGAAATGGCACCACTACTATTTAAAGATTAATATAAACATCAAAAGCAATTAATACCAGCTAAAAAAAATTTATTCCAAAAAGTCAGTCTCAACTATTTTAAAATAAACTAACAACATCAAATTATTATGAAAGGAAAAATTACAACTACCATTGCGCTGATGTTTGGCTTTATGTTTTGCTTTGCCGTTACCTTGGCTGATTTGAATGGTAAATGGACAGGTTCGTTAAATACACCGGATGGCAATGAAATTCCTGTGTCATTTAGTTTTAAAGTTGATGGCGATAAACTTGCAGGCACAGCAACAGGGCCAAGCGGCGATATACCCATAGCTGATGGAAAAGTTAATGGGGATGACTTTAGTTTTAATTTAGATTTTAACGGCACCAATATTGCTCATGCCGGTAAATACCATAGCGATGGAGACTCGGTATCAGTTGATGTAGATTTCAATGGCGCTAAAATGCATGCCCGGTTGAAACGTGACGCCAATTAATACATTCTTCCAATATATTTAAAAAGCCTTTTTTGAGCATTTTTTATGTAAAATTTTTCTGGCCAAAATTTTTACAGTATAAATTATATAAGTCGTTTTTGGGCGAAAGCCAACACGGGATAGTCATTATTTTATTATAAAAATTAAAGGCATTTAACAAAAATAAATGCAAAAAATATGAAACGAATTTTTCAAATAAATTTAACGTATACGGTTATACTGATAGCCATTATAACTAACAGTGTTGGCGGTTTTGCACAATCCAGCCAGGCTTCGGCTGTTGAGGATTTTAAACCCTCATCCACCAATCAGCAAGGCAAACAATATCCACAGGTAAATAGCTCAGGGCAGGTACGTGCAAGCATTTCTGCGCCGCAGGCTTTAAAGGTTCAACTGGATATTGGTGGTAAAAAATATGATATGGTAAAAGATGAAGCTGGCGTTTGGACAGGTGAATCATTAACACAGGATGAAGGCTTTCATTACTACCAGTTAAATGTGGATGGAGCTTCAGTTCCGGACCCGGGTACTGTTTATTTTTATGGTGCCGGCCGCTGGGGTAGTGGTATAGAAATTCCGGCAAAAGACCAGGATTTTTATGCATTGAAAGACGTGCCACATGGGCTTGTTTGTGAAAACATTTATTTCTCAAAAATTACCAATGCGTGGCGCCGCTGCTTCGTGTACACGCCTGCAGAATACAACAGCGATAACAAAAAACGCTTTCCGGTATTATACCTGCAGCATGGAAGTTTTGAAGATGAAACAGGCTGGGCATCACAGGGAAAAGCAAACCTTATTTTAGATAATTTGATTGCAGATAAAAAGGCTGTGCCAATGATAATTGTAATAGACAATGGGTACGCTTACAAACCTCAGGACACCGCAGCTTCCGTTAAAAAAGCCCCTTCTTTTTCAACCTTTGAAGAAGTGATGATGAACGAAATCATTCCCATGATTGATACAAAATTTAGAACCATTGCCAACAGGGAAAACAGGGCAATCGCCGGCCTGTCAATGGGAGCAAATCAAACCGTTCGCATTTTCATGAATAACCTCGATAAGTTCTCCTCTTTTGGAGGATTTAGTGGCACACCAAACTATCCAAGCGGGGACGTTATAGATGTTGCCAGCTTTATGGATGGAAAGTTTAAAGACGGTGCGGCAATCGATAAAAAAGTGAATGTATTCTTTCTTGGCCTCGGCAGCAAAGAACCAAATCCTTTCCCAAAATCTGTGGGTGCATTTCGGTCAATGTTAGATAAGCAAGGTATTAAATATGTGTATTACGAATCGCCGCAAACAGCACATGAATGGCTTACCTGGAGACGAGATTTACAACAATTTGCGACGTTGATTTTTAAAAAATAATATGAAAAAAAAGAAATCAATTTTCACTTGCGGCAATAATAGTTATTGGTTTTTAACCATGCTAACTATTTTTTATTTGATGACGCCAATGTTAATTATGGCGCAACAAAAAAAGAGCGGTAAAAAAAATACACCTGCATTTGAATCAGGTAAATACCGCAATGTTTTTTTGGAAGCGGGATATAGCCAGGCCGACATAGACAATAAAGTTGCTAAGGCTTATTACGATGTTTTTGAAGGGCCTACTAAAGTTTATTTTGAATTGGAAGATTCGCTGGCTTATGTATCTGATGTAAAAAATAAAGATGCAAGAACCGAAGGAATGACTTACGGTATGATGGTGGCCGTGCAATTTGATAAGCAAGAAATGTTTGATAAATTATGGCGGTTTTCTAAGAAATATTTGCAGCATCAAAGCGGGCCAAGAGAAGCTTATTTTTCATGGAGTTTTAATCCCGTAACGATGAAGCAGAATTCACCAGGGTCTGCTTCTGATGGCGAACTGTATTATGTTACTGATCTTTTATTTGCTGCTAACAAATGGGGGAATAATACTGGTATAAATTATTACGCAGAAGCTAGAAAAATACTGGACGCCATGTGGAAGAAAGATGGCACAGGCGGCATCCACAACATCATCAACACAGAACATAAACAAATAAGTTTTACACCGGAACGGGATAATTATAATTGGACCGATCCTTCTTATCATGTGCCTGCATTTTTTGAAATATGGGCCTTGTATGCCAAGGACGGGCATGAACAATTTTATAAAGATTGTGCAGATACGGCACGGGCTTTTCTGCACAGGGCCTGTGATGAAGTAACCGGCCTTAATGCAGACTACACAGAATTTACTGGAAAACCTCACAATACACGCTGGATACCATCGGCATTCCGGTACGACTCCTGGAGAGTACCCATGAATATTGCAATGGATTATGCCTGGTTTGGCAGCGACAAAAACTGGCAACAGGAATATGCAAAAAAGTTGCAGAAATTCCTCCGTTCAAAAGGGATCAACAAATTTGAAGACCAGTTTAACCCGGATGGCAGCACACCCGCCGAAATTTTACAGGCGGGTGGCTTTAAAAAATTACGGCACTCTATCGGGTTCGTTGCAACAGCAGCAACCACAACAATGATCTATAATGAAAAAAACAATTTTGATTTTGTGAATGAGTTATGGAATGCCAAACTGGAGCCTTATGAAGATGGTTATTTTGATCCCTACTACGATGGGTTGATGTATCTCTTCAGCCTGATGCAGCTTAGCGGAAAATATCAAATTATAAAGCCACAATAAATAACAACAATTTAAAAGTAAACAATCCATCGATGAAAAAATTTTTAACACTCGCCGTATTATTTTTAGTGCAGCATGTTGCTACTGCACAGGAACCCGTTAAACCTGGCCCGCCTGGTTTCGACGCCATGCGTGACGCCATACCACATGGTAAAATTGATTCCGTCACGTATTCATCTAAAACAGTGGGTACAAAAAGAAAAGCCATAATTTATACTCCTCCAGGCTATTCAAAAAATAAAAAATACCCGGTACTTTATTTACTGCACGGCATTGGCGGCGATGAAAAAGAATGGCTGAATGGTGGAACACCTCAAATAATATTAGACAACTTATATGCTGATGGAAAAATAGAACCAATGATAGTGGTAATGCCCAATGGCAGAGCCATGAAGAATGACAGTGCTGTCGGAAATATTATGGCCCAGGATAAAGTACAGGCATTTGCCAACTTTGAAAAAGACTTGCTGAATGATGTGATACCATTCATTGAAAAGAAATACCCAGTAATTGCAGACAGGGAACACCGTGCAATTGCAGGTCTCTCCATGGGTGGGGGGCAATCATTAAATTTTGGTTTGGGCAACCTGGATAAGTTTGCCTGGGTGGGTGGCTTTTCATCGGCGCCTAACACAAAACCACCAAAGGAGTTGGTACCCGATCCTGAAATGGCAAAACAACAGCTCAAGTTGCTTTTTATTTGTTGTGGTGCAAGTGACGGATTGCTTTCATTCAGTAAAAGAACACATGATTACCTCGCTCAAAATAATGTGCCACACATTTATTTTATAGAACCTGGTGTGCATGATTTTAAAATCTGGAAGGATGGATTGTATATGTTTGCTCAATTGATTTTTAAACCAGTTGATCCATCCACGTTTTCAAAATACCCGGTGGCAGGTGCTCCTGCTGCAACCAATATTCGCAATGCAATGTATCCGCAGGTTACAACAGACAGCCGTGTAATTTTCAGCACTAAAGCACCCGATGCAAAAAAAGTGCAGGTAGATCTTGGTAAAAAATATGACATGCAAAAAGACACTGCGGGTGTTTGGACTGTTACTACGGATTCCATCAGCGAAGGCTTTCATTATTATTCTTTGTTGATAGACGGAGTAGCAGTTGCTGACCCGGCAAGTGAAAGTTTTTATGGTATGGGCAGAATGGCCAGTGGCATAGAAATACCTTTTGCAGGCGGCGGTTATTATGCTATGAAAGATGTACCGCACGGCGATATCCGTATTAAAAAATATTTTTCTCCTGTAACCCGTTCATGGAGGCAAATGTATGTGTATGCACCGCCGGGCTACGATTCTAACACTACTGCAAAATACCCGGTGCTGTATCTTGTACACGGTGGTGGCGAAGATGAGCGTGGATGGGCAACACAGGGCAAAGCCAATTTAATATTAGATAACCTGATAGCCCTGGGCAAAGCCAAACCAATGCTGATTGTAATGCCGGATGCAAACCTTAGCGCAGGCGGCTTTAATCCTGATGCTATTGAAAAAGGCATGAAGCTATTTGAAAGAGAAATGAAACAGTCCATTATTCCTTTTGTTGAAAAAAGCTATCGCATAAAAGCAGATGCCGGCGGCAGGGCGCTTGCAGGGTTATCATTGGGCGGCTTACACACGCTGTACACCGGTATCAACAACACGGATATGTTTGCATACCTTGGCGTATTCAGTTCAGGATGGATAGTACCGATGATGAGTAAAACTGCCGACGCACAATATGCTTTTATGAAAGATAATACGGGTAAGATCAATACCAATTTAAAAACATTCTGGATTTCTGAAGGTGGCCCGGAAGATATCGCTTACAAGAACGGGCAGATAATGGTGAATAAATTTAATGAACTTAAAATTAAACATATGTATTCTGATTATCCGGGTGGTCATACCTGGCCGGTATGGAGAAATGATTTGTTCAATTTTGCACAATTACTTTTTAAATAATTACTGCCATGAAATGTTTCATACAGGGTAAATCATTTTTTGTTGCAATCTTTTTGTTATTGGTTAGCAATATTGTTTTTGCACAGCAAGACATGTCATTAAAAATTACTTTGCCAAAAACCGGTGAACTGAGGAATGATAAGCCTGTAGGCAAAGGGTGGGTGAACCTGCTTTCATCTGCAGCTGACTGGAATTTTGAACCCTCATTCTGGCAGCTTAAAGACAACATACTGCACGGCGAAATGGGAAAAGAAAAGGAACATCATTATAGTTTTACCAAAAAAGTATATGCCGATTTTGAACTAAATGTGTTGATAAAAATGGTGGGTGATTCAAACGCCAATTCGGGTGTATGTGTCCGCATTAATCCTAGCAATTGGGACAATGCGCCAGGTTACCAGGTGGATATGGGAAAAGGATATTGGGGTTGTTTGTGGGAAGAACGAAGAGCTGACATGGTGCAGAAATTTCCTGACTCCCTCGCTGCAAAAATTGTAAAACAAAATGATTGGAACCATTATTATATAAAAGCCAAAGGGCATCATATTGAAGCCTGGTTAAATGGTGTAAAAACCATCGACATAGTGCATGATGGCGGCTTCTCAACAGGCAATGTTGGCTTTCAGCTTTGTCATTATCATAGCACTACTGCTGTAGATATAAAATCATTGTACATTAGGGAAACAAAATAAATTATAAGCGTAAAGTTTTAAACGATTAAAAAGAAAACATGAAGAGAATTACATTAAAAAAAAGGATACTTGCCTGGAGTATTTGTTGTTTAATTAGTGGCGTCGCTATGTCGCAGACACCTGTTTTAAATTTAGACTTCACAAAACCGGGTGTCAATGTAAGCCCGATGCTGTATGGTTTAATGACGGAAGAAATTAACCATGCGTACGATGGAGGCTTGTATGCAGAATTGATTCGCAACAGAATTTTTAAAGACAGTAAAACAACACCCGAAGGCTGGAGCCTGGTGAAGGAAGATACTGCAGCAAATGCAAGTATAAAATTGATAGCAGCCAGTGAGCAGGTTCCTAACGATGAACGCCGCAATGCTATCAATGGTTCACTGTCTACCTGCTTAATGCTTACAGTAGAAAAAGCCGGTGGAAGAACGGGTATAGCAAATGAAGGTTACTGGGGTATACCCGTAAAGCCATCTACCAATTACAAAGCTTCGTTTTATTTAAAGGGAACAGGCCGCACACCGCCACCACTCTGGCCCTGGGAGCGAAAACCAACCACGCCTCCGCCGCCCGATATTGACAACAATACCGCAGGACCAATAACAGTTACCATTGAAAGCAATGATGGAAAAACAATTTATGCATCCGGTACCATTCAACATGAAGAAAGTATATACTGGAAAAAGTATGAACTTACGTTAACCACTGCTGCCAATGTTATTCCAACAAAAGACGCACGCTTTGTTATTACTGCTAACCGCACAGGTTTGTATTATTTCAATCTTGTTTCTTTGTTTCCGCCAACCTATAACAATCAGCCAAATGGTTTTCGTATTGACCTGATGCAAATGATGGTAGATATGAAACCAACATTTCTGCGTTTTCCCGGCGGTAATTATTTAGAAGGCCCCATGATCACAGATGCCTTTCCATGGAAGACAACCCTTGGTCCGTTGGAAAGCAGGCCCGGCCACAATGGTTCGTGGGGTTACCGGGTTTCTGATGGCATGGGTTTAATGGAATTTTTATTATGGTGCGAAAACATGAACGCAGAGCCTTTGCTGGGTGTATATGCAGGGTATTCTTTGCAGGGCGATCATGTAGATGCAGGCCCTCTTTTAGTACCTTATATAGAGGATGCACTGGAAGAAATAGAATATGTAACGGGCGATGTAAATACTTACTGGGGCGCCAAACGTGCTGCAGACGGGCATCCTGCACCGTTTAAACTAACCTATGTAGAAATTGGTAATGAAGACTGGTTCGACAGATCGAACAGTTACGATGGAAGGTTCAAACAGTTCAGGGCTGCAATAGAAAAAAAATATCCATCATTGCATGTAATTTCTTCCATTGATGCAAAACAATTTCCTGATATGCAAATAACGGGAGATAAGAAACCGGAAATCGAAGATGAACATTATTACCGGGATGCATGGACGATGTGGGAAAATGCTTTTCAATATGATACCTACGACCGCAATGGCCCCAAAATATTTGTGGGCGAATGGGCAACACGTGAAGGTGCGCCCACCACTAATTTAAATGCCGCACTGGGCGATGCTGCCTGGATGACGGGTATGGAACGCAATTCCGATTTAGTAATTATGTCTTGCTATGCACCGCTGTTTGTAAATGTAAATAAAGCAACTGCAACCGCTCCTAAAGCATGGCAATGGGATTCTGATTTAATTGGCTACGATGCATTGAACAGTTATGGTTCTCCCTCTTATTATGTGCAGAAATTATTCGGTAATTATTTGGGTGATAAAATTGTACCCATCGCAGCCAATAATATTCCAACACAACCAAAGCCACTTACAAAAAAAGACAGCACCGATGGAATAAAAATTCCTAAGCAGGTACCTACTATTTTTTACAGCGCAACAATGGATGAAAAATCAGGAACCATTTATCTTAAACTGGTAAATACCACCGGCAAAAAACAACCGGTAAACATTAACCTAAACGGGGTTGCAAAAGTATCGCCAGAAGGCACTTTGATAGTAATTAAAGGCGATAAACCAGGCGACACCAATACGATAACCGACCCTGTAAAAATTGTTCCTTCAGCTTCAACAATAAAAGGAGTGAAGAGCAAATTTAAAAGAACGCTGGATCCTTATTCTGTAAATATCATTGAAATCAAAACCGGTCAATAGCGTGTGGTCAATTGTGAGTGGAATATCATATTTATAATATTAACTCACATTCACTACTGACAATTCACTTAAATATAAAAATTGTCATTTCAATTTTAAACATAAATAAAAAACAATCATTATGAAATATTTAATCACTGCAATGCTGCTCTTCGGGTTCATGGTTACAAATGCACAAAATGCTATTAATGGCAACTGGAAAGGCACCCGGGACACGCCCAATGGCACTATGGAATTTAATTACACTTTTAAAGTGGAAGGAGATGTCTTAACAGGCGTTTTAAAATCACAGTTCGGCGAGGTGCCGTTAGAAAAAGGAAAAGTTGACGGAAAGAAATTTTCTTACAGCATTACCTTTAACGACATGACTATTAATTCAACAGCTGAACTTGTAAGCGATGACCAAATAATAACCAAAAATGAAAGAGGTGAAACAAAGCTTACGAGAGTAAAAGAATAGTTGAAGACATTGCCATGATTGAAATAGTAGAATAGGGGTTTAGTTTATTGCGTGTATTTTCAATGTCACTTAGCCAAGGATGTTGCGTAAAAATTTCACTCCTTCTGGGTTTAATTTCCAGGCTTATCGATATTCTATAATTATTTCAGTACTACGGGCTTTCCTGTCTGGCATCCTAAAATAAAAAGATAATGATAAAAACAAGTCTTTTAAAACGAATAAATTTAAGCAAGGCAATCTTTTTTCCATTTGCATTTGTAATAAATATTTTCACTTTTAATACTGCGCAGGCGCAGGAAAAACTATATGCCAACAAATTTAATTTAAGTGAAGTAACGTTATTGGATGGCCCCTTTAAACATGCTTTTGAGCTGAATAGCAAAGTGCTGTTGGAGTATAATGTTGACCGGTTGTTGTACCCATATCTTAAAGCAGCAGGGTTACCGGAAAAAGCTAAAGGGTATACCAATTGGGAAGGATTAGATGGTCATGTGGGCGGGCATTACTTATCAGCACTGGCTATGTATGCGGCAACAGGCAACGCTGAATGTAACAGGCGCATGTTGTATATGGTTGATGAGCTGAAGCAATGCCAGGATGCCAACACAAAAAACCATGCTGACTGGGGAGTTGGGTATGTAGGCGGTGTGCCTGACAGCAAAGCCGTTTGGCTTTCAGTGAAGGATGCTGATATGAAAGCTTTTCATGCCGCATGGGTGCCATGGTACAATGTACATAAAATGTATGCAGGTTTGCGGGATGTATGGGCATACACCGGTAATGAAGAAGCGAAAAATATGTTTTTAAAATTCTGCGATTGGGCCATTAATATCACCGCTTCATTAAGCGATGAACAAATGCAAAGTATGCTCGATACAGAACAGGGCGGCATGAATGAAGTGCTGGCAGATGCTTACGCAATAACCGGCGATAAAAAATATTTACTTGCTGCCAAAAGATTTTCGCACCACATGTTGCTTGATCCGATGAGCAAAGGCATTGATAACCTTGATAACAAACATGCCAATACGCAGGTGCCGAAAGCAGTAGGTTTTGAAAGAATAGGTGAAGTAAGCGGTGATGAAAAATATGAAGATGCCGGCAGCTTTTTCTGGCAAACAGTAACCACCAACAGAACGCTTGCTTTTGGTGGCAACAGCCGTCGGGAATTTTTTCCATCTGCTGCATCTGCTACAGATTTTATCAGTGATGTGGAAGGCCCCGAAAGTTGTAACTCAAACAACATGCTGAAGCTTACGGAAGATTTATTCAGAAAAAATCCTTCAGCAAAATATGCGGATTATTACGAGCGTACGCTTTACAATCATATCCTTTCTACTCAAAATCCGCAAACGGGCGGTTATGTATATTTCACACCAGTACGTCCACGAAGTTATCGTGTATATTCCTCACCAAACGAAGGCATGTGGTGTTGTGTGGGAACGGGCATGGAAAACCATGGCAAGTACAATGAATTTATTTATACGCACCAGCACGATTCCTTGTTTGTAAACCTGTTTGTAGCTTCGGAATTAAACTGGAAAGAGAAAGGTATTCAGCTAACGCAGGAAACAAAATTTCCTTATGAAGAAAAAACAAAACTTGTTATAACAGGTGCCACATCAGCATTCAAATTAATGCTGCGCTATCCATCATGGGTTAAAGATGGCGGCTTAAAAATTACGGTGAATGGCAAGCCAATTTCATTCAGCAACCATCCATCATCTTACATAACTATAGAAAGAAAATGGAAGAAAGGCGATGTGGTTGAAGTGGCATTGCCCATGCATAACACGATTGAACATTTGCCGAATGTACCTGAATATATTGCCATTATGCACGGCCCTGTTTTGCTTGCCGCAAAAACCGGAACGCAGGATTTAAAAGGTTTGATTGCCGATGACAGCCGCTGGGGACATATCGCAGGCGGAGAAAAATTGCCGGTTGATAAAGCGCCGATTTTTGTGGTGGATAACATATCATCTATTACGAACGATTTAGTTCCGGTAAAAAACAAGCCGCTTCATTTTACGATTAAAGATGTAAAAGTTATTAATCCCATCAACATTGAATTGCAGCCATTTTACAGCTTACATGATGCCCGTTATATGATGTACTGGATGGCGTTGAGCAACAATGGGTATCAAAAATACATTGATTCTATTGCAGCATCTGAAAAAGAAAAACTCGCCCTGGATAAACGTACGGTCGATTTTGTACATCCCGGAGAACAACAACCGGAAGTTGACCATGCGATGCAGAGCGATAAATCAAGAACGGGCAATAATCAGAATCAACTATTTCGTGAAGCTTTTAAGGAAGGTTATTTCAGTTACAACATGGCAACCAATAATCAAACAGACCTGATTTTAATGGTTCGATATTGGGGAGCCGAGTGGGGCAGCAGAAAATTTGATATATACATTGATGAAGAAAAATTGTTAACAGAAGATAATTCGGGTAAGTGGAATCAATCAAGATTTTTTGATGTGGAGTACAGCATTCCTGATGCTATGTTGAAAGGAAAAAATCATGTAAGGGTGAAGTTCGAGGCATCAAACGGCAATGCAGCTTCGCCTGTTTATTACCTTAGGTTAGTGAAAAAGAAAACTGAATAAGCGGGACGCTGCGTTGTGATACAATTTGTAACAAGTCATTTTTTTAAAAACTATTGTAAAGATCGAAGATTTTACATAACTGTGCCAATTTACACGGAACAAATTATTAAGTATTAAAAGCATTGTTTGCCAGGTAAGGTGTGCAAAAAATATAATTCAAATTAAATACTGTTATACATGACACAGAAATTTAAATTATTATTATTTGTATTGGTGCTGTTCGCCATTGCAAAAGGGCAACAGCATCCTTCATCTATAAAAGTTGATCTGAATAAAAAAACGAGGGAGCCCTTGAAGCCCATCTGGAACTGGTTTGGTTATGATGAGCCAAATTATACTTACATGAAAGATGGTAAAAAATTATTGACGGAATTAGCACAATCCAGCCCTGTGCCTGTTTATGTGCGTTGCCATAATTTATTAACCTCCGGCACCGGAAAGGCTTCGCTAAAATTTGGTTCAACCAATGCATATACAGAAGATGCAAAAGGCAATCCTGTTTATAACTGGACAATAACAGACAGCATTTTTGATACGTACATGCAACGGGGCATGAAACCTTTTGCACAAATTGGTTTTATGCCGGAAGCTTTGTCAATAAAACCACAATCAGATAGTTTTGAAATTACGCCTGCAAAAGAAAAAGTGTATCACTATATGGGTTGGAACCAACCGCCAAGCAGTTACGAAAAGTTTGCAGAGTTGGTGTACCAATGGGTAACACATTGCGTGCAGCGTTATGGAAAAAAAGAAGTAGAAAGCTGGTATTGGGAATTATGGAATGAACCGGATATTTCTTACTGGAAAGGCACAACAGAAGAATACATAAAATTATACGACTATACAGCCGATGCAGCAAAACGGGCGCTCCCCACTATAAGAATCGGTGGCCCGGAAACAACCAATCCCGGAAGCGTAAATGCAGGAAAATTTTTGACAACTTTTTTAGATCATGTGGTGAATGGAAAAAATTATGCCACCGGCAAAAAAGGTACACCATTAGATTTTATTACGTTTCATGCAAAAGGACAACCCAAAGCAATCAACGATACTGTGTGGATGAACATGGGTGCCCAGTTGAGTACTATGGATAAAGGATTTCAAATTGTAGCTTCCTTTCCAACACTTAAAAATTTGCCGATCATTATCGGCGAGTCAGACCCGGAAGGATGTGCAGCTTGCCCCGAAGATATTTTTCCGAATAATGCATACAGAAACGGCACCATGTATTCGAGCTATACTGCAGCGTCTTTTCCACGTAAATATGAGATGGCAAAGAAACGTGGCGTAAACCTGTTGGGTGCGGTTACCTGGGCTTTTGAATTTGAGAACCAGCCCTGGTTCCGGGGCTTTAGAGACCTGGCAACAAACGGCGTTGATAAACCGGTGATGAATGTTTTCCGCATGTTTGGTATGATGGAGGGCAATACTGTTTCTGTTGAAAGCAATTCTCCACACAATTATATTTCGGTTCGTGACTCCAGTGTTCGGGGTGCCGATGCTGATATAAATGCAATGGCAACTATTGATGAACATACAGCGTCGGTGATGGTGTGGAACTATCATGATAAAAATGATCTATCTGTTCCTCCTGCACCTGTTAAGCTTGCTGTGAAAGGAATTGCTGCAACAAAAATATTATTCACCCATTATCGCATCGACCAGGAACATAGCAATTCTTATACAACCTGGAAAAAAATGGGTTCACCTCAACAGCCAACACAAGAACAAATTACAGCCTTAGAAAAAGCAGGGCAATTACAAATGCTTGGCTCTCCTCAGTGGGTGACAGTAAAAGATGGCCTTGTAACAATTGACTTTGATTTACCAAGGCAGGGCGTTTCACTCATTAAAATAACATGGTAGTTTAAATATAAAATGTATGAGGAAAATTAATTTAATAATAATAGCGACAGCATTTGCAATAACTGCATCTTCGCAGCAACCGGCAGCGGTAAAAGTAAACGAAGGTTTATTACAAGGCATAGCGCAGGATGGCTTGACAATTTATAAGGGTGTTCCGTTTGCTGCGCCGCCAGTAGGAGATTTGCGTTGGCGTGCCCCGCAACCTGCGGCAAAATGGCAAGGCATTAAACAAGCCACACAGTTTGGTGCGGCAGCAATGCAGGGTGGCAATCCTCCTTCAGGAAAAAGCGAAGATTGTTTGTATTTGAATATCTGGTCGCCAGCAAAATCTCCCAAAGAAAAAATACCGGTACTTGTGTGGATTTATGGAGGCGGATTTGCTTTTGGATCTACCGCTGAACCAACTTACAACGGCGAAAAACTGGCAGCTAAGGGAGTAGTATTGGTAAGCATTGCTTATCGTGTTGGGCAGTTGGGTTTTTTGGCGCACCCCGAATTAAGTGCAGAAAGTGCCAACCATGTTTCGGGAAATTATGGATTGCTTGATATGATTGCCGGCCTTGAATGGGTGAAGAAAAATATTGCCGCCTTTGGTGGCGATCCAAATAAGGTAACCATCTTCGGCGAATCAGCAGGCGGCATTGCGGTGAGCATGTTATGTGCTTCACCAGTTGCCAAAGGATTATTTCAGGGAGCCATTTCAGAAAGCGGCGGTTCATTCGGGCCAACACGCCCAACTACTTTTCCGGGTGAAAATATGAAGACATTGAAACAGGCAGAAACTGAAGGACAAACTTTTGTAGAAAAAGCCGGCTTTGCATCTATTGCTGAACTTCGTAAAATGCCTGCTGATAAAGTGCCTTCTGGTTTTGGTAAACCCGGAGGTTGGCCCATCGTTGATGGCTATGTAGTACCGGATGATCAGCACAAATTATACGAAGCCGGCA
>JBGSIG010000495.1:0-7499 GCA_041742655.1 Ferruginibacter sp.
ATGATGCCGGTTTTTAATAAAATGCCTTTGAATAGCATGATAGATGCAAAGTGAGTTATGTATATAGTGTAACTTAGATTTCCAAGAAACATCAAAGTACTATTTTTTATTTTGTGATGCAAAAAATTGAAAAGCAGAATAACGGAAAATAAACTTCCCATTAAAAGCGATATTTTATTCATCTCATATTTTATCCAAAACCTAAAATAGACCATAATTAAAAAAAGCATGGCGGATACCATAAAAAAAATGTATTTATTTTTAAATATAGTTTTGGGGCCAATCGTGTTGTAATTGTGAAAACAAAATACACCAATAGCAAAATAAATATTGTAATCGAGAATATACTGGGCTATTATGCTAACACCCGAAGTATCGTTCCAGCTTAAGTAAAACGAAACTATTGCAATGATAAAAGAAATAATAAAGTACCAATTTTTTTTATGATAAAAAAAGGTATCAATATATAAAATAACACTTCATATTTAAGAGACCAAAACTGTGGGATCAGGCTGCCGTAATCAACGTAAAAAATGTTTTTAATGGTAACAACAACAGATGAGAAGACAGAAGGGATTCCTGCGGGAAGTACGCCTGGGGTAAAATCGTGTAAAATTTTATATATAAAAAATGCCCACATTAATGCAATGATATAAGGAGGGTAAATTCTAACTATTCGTCTTAAATAAAAACTATTTATTTGAGGCAGCCTGCTTAACGAAAAAGCTATTGAGAAGCCAGAGAGGATAAAGAAAAGTATAACAAATTCCCTACCTAAAGAAGTTAATTGTAATGCCGAAAAATAAAGTTTTTCTTTTATGTTCCACAGCGATATATCTTTAATTTGGCTGTATTTGACCCCACCGATAAAAAGATTTCCTCTTGTATGATTAAATACAACGTACAACGCTGCAATACCCCTAAGTCCATCCAGGATCTTGAAATCAATTTTGGTGGTATCCCTTTCATCAGTCCTCGGCTTTTCTGATGTCATATTTTTCTACTTGGAGTTTTAGAATGGTATCTCTTTACAATAATCACTAAATTTTTCGACTTTCATTAAAAATTTAAATCCCACCAAAAAATCCTCATTTAAGGTAATACACACATTATACAGTTCTATTCATATTTTATCCACCCTAAATCATGTGTAAAACCCGGTAAAATGCGCACGGATGTTGCATTTGCTGCTGTGGATAAAAATCTTTTTCACTTAAGTGACTATAAAGTGGGAAAAAGTGTTATTTTGTGTGAATATTAATCAAAATATACAATTTTAGCTATAAATGACTGGTTTTCTAGGTGAATATGAAGTTACTATAGACGCCAAGGGGAGGTTCCTTGTACCGGTTGCTTTAAAAAAGCAATTGGCAGAAGAAGGTGCCCACCAGTTTGTAATTAACAGGGGATTGGATTTTTGTTTGAGTTTATACCCAATGGAAAGTTGGGATCCCTTGTATGCCAAAATTAGTAAACTAAATGATTTCGACATCAAAGCAAGTGCGTTCAAGCGCCGCTTTTTAAATGGAGCTTCTAAAATAGAATTGGATTCAGCGGGAAGGTTGTTGCTTCCTAAAAATTTGATGGAGTATGCAAAATTGGAAAAAGATGCAGTATTGGTTTTTGTGGGCGATAAAATTGAGATCTGGGATAAAATGAAATACAAAGAGTTCTTTGAATCTTTTTCGCAGGAAGAGTTCAAAATAATGGCTAACGAAGTAATGGGTTCAAAATCTGATAGCTAATAAATGCTACATATTTGACGGTATGGCAAAAGAAAATCAATCAATACCACACAATCAATTACTGCAGCAATCTACCGGTTATCATGTGCCGGTTTTATTGAATGAGTCTATTGAAGGGTTAGCAATAAAGGCAGATGGAATTTATGTGGATTGCACTTTTGGTGGAGGCGGACATAGCCGCGCCATTTTAACACAGTTGAATGATAAAGGAAAATTATTTGCATTTGACCAGGATGATGATGCAAGAAAAAATCTTCCGGCTGATGAAAGGGTGACTTTTATTCCGCAAAACTTTCGTCACCTGCAACGATTTTTACGCTTGCATAAAATAACAAAAGTAGATGGAATAATGGCTGACCTTGGCGTTTCAAGTCACCAGTTTGATGAAGCTGCAAGAGGTTTTTCTATTCGGTTTGATGCAGCCCTGGACATGCGGATGGATCAACGGCAAACTACCACTGCTGCAGATGTGTTGAAAAATTTTACAGAATTACAGTTACATAAAATGCTGGAGCAATATGGCGAAGTAACAAACGCAAGAACATTGGCCAAAATGATTGTTCAGCAAAGAACTTTGACCGCTTTTAAAACCATCGACGAATTTAAGCAGGGTGTACAGGCTGCAGTAAAAGGAAATCCACAGAAATATTTTTCCCAGGTTTTCCAGGCTTTGCGAATTGAAGTAAATGACGAACTGGGCGCATTAAAAGAATTATTACAACAAATTCCTACCCTGTTAAAACCCGGCGGTCGTGCGGCCATCATCACTTTTCATTCATTGGAAGACAGGATAGTGAAGACATTTTTTAAAGCAGGAACTTTTTCTGAAATGGAAGCCGATGAAATCTATGGCGGCAGGCCCGAAAATCCTTTAAATATAATTTCTAAAAAGCCAATATTGCCAGGAATAACAGAGGCAAAACAAAATAAAAGATCGAGAAGCGCAAAACTTAGAGTGGCGGAAAAAAAATAATACAACTTATTTATAAAAAAAGTAGAAAACAAAATTGAGCGAAGAACAAAAAATACCGAAGCTGCCAAATACCCCAAAGGCTGATTGGCGGAAATTTTTAAACCATCGGTGGGTGGTTAAAAATATTCCTTTCTTTTTGTTTTTAGCGCTGTTGGCGGTCCTGTATATCTTCAACGGGCATTATGACGATAGGATGACAAAGAAAATCGGGGCAACAGAAAAGCATATTAAGGAACTGGAATACGAATATAAAACAATTAAAAGTGAATTGATTTTCAGGAGTAAGGCTAGTGAACTGATAAAGGCAGTAGAACCGCTCGGATTAAAAGAGTTAACGGTTGCGCCAATCGTGTTGGATAGTATTGAAAGCACAACACCCTAAATGAATTACCCGTGAAGCCGGTTAACAATTAGAGAATAAAACTTCAGGTGAAGCAGGTTCAACTGAGAAATATATTAATAAAAAATAGCTTATCATCATGCCCGTTTTTTTAGCAGCAGCGGGTATAGCGGGCGTACCGAACAGATATTTTGGAAATAAAGAAAGACATATTATGGAGAGTATACCTCAGTTTCATTGTAATGATGATATTGGGTGTAGTGGTGCTGGGCAGGGCTTTTTATATTCAACAATTTGAAGGTAAATTCTGGAGCCGGATGAGCGACAGCCTGCATTTGAAGTATATGCCGCTGGATGCAGAGCGTGGAACTATTTATAGCGAGGATGGCAACATGCTCAGTTCCTCTATACCCATTTTTGATGTGTACGTTGATTTTGCTGCGGATGGGCTAAGAGAAAAAAATGGCAAAAGGTTCAATGAAAATGTAGATTCTTTAAGTATCTACATGTCCAATTTATTTAAAGACAAGTCAAGTGCTGTATACAAAAAAGAATTGCAATCGGCATACAAAAAAAGAGCCCGTTACTATAGTTTGAAAAAGAAAATATCTTTTATAGAATACGCACAGTTACGTGAGTTTCCACTGGTAAGGCAGGGGAGAAATAAAAGCGGTTTCATTATAGACCCTCGTGACAAGCGAATTAATCCCTACGTGTTGCTCGCCAACAGAACGATAGGATTGTCGAGAGATAATGCAAAAATGAACGTTGGAATAGAAGAGAGTTACGATAGCGTGTTGAGAGGCAAAAGCGGGCAACGTTTAATGCGCTATATCGCTGGTGCCTACATGCCGGTAGAAGGTGCAGAACTGGAACCTGAAAATGGAAAAGACGTAATCACTACTCTTGACACTTACATGCAGGACGTAACACAAACGGCTTTGATGAATATGTTGACAGGTAACAATTCGTTGCATGGCACTGCCATTGTTATGGAAACCGCCACCGGTAAAATTAAAGCCATCGCCAATCTTGGAAAGCAGGCAGATGGATCTTATGCCGAAGATTTAAATTATGGAATTGGCAAAGCCACAGAGCCGGGGTCTATTTTTAAGTTAGCTACGCTGATTAGTTTATTAGATGATAAATATGTAACAACAAATTCGTTGGTGGATTGTGAAGGCGGTGTGAAGCAATTTTATGGATTAAGAATTCATGATACGCATCCCAATCATGTGCTTACGGTAAAGGAAGCCTTTGCCGCAAGCAGCAATGTGGCTTTTGCAAAAATGGCCGATCAGTATTATCATACGCAGCCATCTAAGTTTATTGAACATTTACATCGGTTTCGCCTGGATACTTTAACCGGAATTGATATTACGGCATCATCGGGTAAGCCGTTGATAAAAAAGCCAACCAACCGGAGCTGGTCTAAAACTACCATTCCGTACATGGCCCATGGATATGAAGAGTTGGTAACTCCGTTGCACATGCTAATGCTATACAACGCAGTAGCAAACAATGGTAAAATGATGAGGCCCTACCTGGTAAATTCAATCAGGGAATATGGCGTTGATGTAAAATCAATTTACCCAACTGTGCTTGTAGAAAAAATTTGCAGCGATGAAACACTGGCACAGGTTCAGGAATGTTTACGTGCTGTTGTTGACAGTGCTCATGGAACAGGGCACAGGATTTTATTTGACACTGCTTACTCAATAGCAGGTAAAACAGGCACTGCAGTAACAGCCCTTAACAATAAGGGTTACAATAAAGGCAACAAAATTTACCAGGCATCCTTTATCGGTTATTTTCCTGCAAATAATCCACAGTATGCTATGGCAGTTGTTATTCAAAATAGCAGGGAATCGAAATTGGTATATGGGGCAGATGTTTCGGGTACGGTTTTTAAAGAAATAAGCGACCGCATTTATGGCCGTTTTCTTAGCAATAGAAAATTTATTCAAACTGTAACTGATACTTCACAATATAATAGTAGTGGTATCAAAAATGATTACCTCTCAATTTATAGCATGTTGAAATTACCTTGGGTAGACTCAGCCAATGCCGGATACTGGCGAACATCAAGTATACAGCATAACGAGGCAGTTTTATACACACCAGTTTATACAACTACAGCAGCTAACATAACACCGGGCGTAATTGGAATGGGATTGAAAGATGCGGTGTTTTTAATGGAGAATAAAGGATTAAAAGTAACAGTAGCCGGCAGGGGCAAGGTATTAAGCCAATCGCTGCAGGCAGGTACATCATTTAAAAAAGGGCAAACGGTAGCGTTATTTTTAAATTAATGTTGAAAGATATACTATATAAAGTAAGCATCCGCTCCATAAAAGGCATAACCGATTTGGAGATCGCCGATTTGCAGATCGACTCACGAAAGGCAGGTAGTGGTAGTTGCTTTATTGCCATTAAGGGAAGTGCAACAGATGGTCACCAGTTTATTGAAACCGCTATTGAAAATGGGGCAAAGGCAATTGTTTGCGAAACGTTACCGGATATCTTAGATGAGAAAATAACCTACGTTCAGGTAGAAAATAGTGCTATCGCTGCCGGGTTTATCAGTCATAATTTTTATGATGAGCCTTCCTTAAAAATAAAATTAATTGGTGTTACAGGTACCAATGGAAAAACTACCATCGCTACTTTATTGTGGAAATTATTTTCAGGGCTTGAATATAAATGCGGATTGATCAGTACGGTGCAAAATCAAATTGGTGATGAAATTATTTCGTCTACACATACAACGCCGGATGCCATTAGTGTGAATGCCTTGTTGAAACAAATGGCAGATGCAGGATGTACCCACGTGTTTATGGAATGCAGTAGTCACGCCATACACCAGCATAGGATAACAGGCCTGCAATTTACCGGAGCATTGTTCAGCAATATCACACACGATCACCTGGACTACCATAAAACGTTTGATGAATACATCAGGGTAAAAAAATCGTGGTTCGATGGACTGCCTTCAACTGCGTTCGCAATTAGCAATGCAGATGATAAACGCGGAACAGTAATGTTGCAAAATACGCTTGCAAAAAAGTATTACTACAGCCTTAAGACCATGGCAGATTTTAAGGGAAAGATTCTTGAAAACAGCTTGATAGGTCTGCACATGACAATCAATGATAAGGAAGTTTTTTTTAGACTTATCGGAGAGTTCAATGCATATAATTTATTGGCGGTGTATGGGGCAGCTATTTGTTTGGGCGAGGAAGCCGCAGTGGTGCTGCAGGTATTAAGTAGCCTTGATGGTGCAGAAGGGAGATTTGATTATATGGTTAGCAAAAATGACAGGGTGATTGGTATAGTTGATTATGCGCACACGCCTGATGCATTGCTGAACGTATTGGCAACCATAAAAAAATTACGCCAGGGCAATGAGCATATTATAACGGTGGTAGGCTGTGGCGGCGACAGGGATAAAACTAAACGCCCCATTATGGCGGCTGCAGCTTGTGAACATAGTGACAGGGTAATTTTTACTTCAGATAATCCGCGTAGCGAAGACCCATTGCAAATATTAAAAGACATGGAAGCCGGCGTAGGAGTAGTAGCCAGGAAAAAATACATCACCATTGCTGATAGAAGAGAAGCCATAAAAACTGCTGTAAGCCTTGCGGTTAAAGAAGACATTGTGTTGGTAGCAGGAAAAGGCCACGAAAAATACCAGGATATAAAGGGAGTGAAGTATGACTTTGACGATAAAAAAATATTAAACGAAACATTTGAGTTACTGGAAAAGTAGCAAAATATAAAAGCATGCTGTATCATTTATTTCACTGGTTAACAGAAGAGGGGATTAAATTTCCAGGTAGCGGCTTGTTCGACTTCATTACTTTTCGTGTACTGATGGCTGTTATATTGAGCTTAGTGATCACTACCGTATACGGAAAAAAACTTATCAGGTACCTGCAAAGACGACAGTTGGGCGAAACTGTCCGTGACCTGGGCCTTGCGGGCGAACAGCAAAAAAAGGGTACGCCAACAATGGGCGGAATAATTATTATCCTGGGAATACTGATACCTACCTTATTGCTGGCCAACCTCGATAAAGTATATGTGCGGTTGATGATATTGTGTACCCTTTGGTTGGGTACGATCGGTTTCATAGATGATTATCTTAAAATAAGGTCGAAGCGGTTGGCGCAGGCGAAAGGAGCAAATTATAAAAAGAGCGATAGTGATGGGCTTGCAGGAAGGTTCAAAATATTTGGGCAGGTAATGCTGGGGATAATTGTTGGAGCTACTTTATACTTTAATTCCTCTGTGGTGGTACAAAGAGAAGTGTACAATCCTGATTTCAAGTTCGTGAAAGATTCGCTGCTTACATCCGGGCAAAGGTTGATGAGTGATTCTTTCAACCAAGTAACCATCGATGGCAAAGAACACCTTTTTGTGAAAGTGAAGTCGCCTA
>JBGSIG010000496.1:0-2378 GCA_041742655.1 Ferruginibacter sp.
ATGAATCTGCAAATTTCTTCTGCTTGATGGCATCTTCAATTTTCACAGGACAAATATATGTACATACATTTAATACACAAACATATTTCTGTTAAAATTTCATTAGGTGCCCTGGATGAACCACTGGACTCATATGTTCGGATATAAAAATTGGAATAAACCTTCCTTGGGCTTAATAAATACCTTTGAGGCCATGAATCCAAAGGATAAATACAACACACTGCTCCAGGCTTCAATTGCCAATGCCCAACAAATGCAGCGGAGGCTAAGTATGCTTTCAATTCTTCGGCTCACAGCATTTCTATTAGCCGCATCGGCTCTCTATTTACTATGGGATATGAGGCTGCTGACTTTTCTTGGTTTTACACTTCCTGTTATATTCTTCATATATTTTGTAAGAAAGCATACCGACCAAAAGGAAGCACTTGAAAAAGAAAAGATTTTTGCGTCGCTCTGTAGTGAAGAACTCGAATGCATGGAAGGAAACTGGCGCAAACGATACGATGGTAGTGACTATTTGGATCCATTGCACCCTTTCACATCCGACCTAAATGTATTTGGCCGGCATAGCCTGTTTCAATATATCAACAGGTGCCAAAGTAAGATAGCCACTAAAATATTTGCCGAAAGGCTGGCTGCTCCGCTAAATGATGCACGCGCCATCAGCCGCGAACAGGCAATTGCGGTTCACTTTGCAAGCGATCCCGGGTGGAGCCTCCGGCTGCTTGCCCTGGCTCAAATAGCCAATATACAAACAGATGCTCCGAACCGCATCAAATCGTGGGCACAACAAAAATCGATGCTGCAAGGCAAAGTAAAAACTTTCATGATAACCCGTGTATTGCCGGCACTAATGATCATCGCCACAGGGGCGATGGCCGCCGGTATTCTCACCTGGAACGCTTATGTATATCTTGCGTTGGTTCCCCTTCTGATCACCGGATCGGCTTTCAAAAAGCATCAGATTGCTTTTGCCCAATTTGCCCAAACGTTGCAACGTGTACAAGGCACTGCTGCTATGCTGGAGATGATCGGCAACCGTGATTTCAGCAATTCTCCTTTTCAGGAAATGATGAAACAGGTAAATTATGCCCGCAGTGAGGAAGCTTTAGAACAACTCAATAAGATAGAAGGCGCAATAAGCAGCCGAAATAATATTATTGTTGGGATAGGACTGAATGCAATTCTCATGTGGGACTACCAATGCATGAACCGACTTGAACACTGGCGTAAAAACTACGGTGGCGACCTGGCTCAGTGGATTGAAATCGTTGCGCTTGCTGAAGCCTATCAATCTGAAGCATTGTACTGTTTCAACCATCCCGAATTTACATTTGCAGAAAGCAACACCACTGCTACTTTCAATATCACTGACGCCCGACATCCTCTGATGGATACGAGCGCTGTACCGAATGATCTGGACCTTACAAATACCAGCAAATTCTACATAATTACCGGGGCAAATATGGCGGGTAAAAGTACCTACCTCCGCACAGTTGGACTGAGCTTGCTGCTCGCTATGCGCGGACTTCCGGTAGCAGCACGGTCCATGACTTTTGAGCCATGCACTCTCTATACGTCAATGCTCACCACTGACTCGCTCGGGGAGAGCGAATCGTATTTTTTCAGCGAACTTAAAAGGCTGAGAAGTATTGTTGATTCCCTGGAGCACGGCGGACTTCACTTACTGATACTAGATGAAATACTCAAAGGCACCAACTCTACAGATAAAGCTGAGGGTTCAAAAAAATTCATGAAAAAACTGCTAAGCCTTCCGGCAAAAGGACTCATAGCCACACACGACCTGAGCCTTTGCAACTTGAGTGATGAATACAGCGGCATTATTGACAATATGCGTTTTGAAGTGCACTATACTAATAATGAACTTGACTTTCGCTACAAAATGGAAGAGGGAGTTTGCAGGAATATGAATGCGAGTTTTCTCCTTCAGAAAATGGGACTGGCCGGGGAATAAGTAATCAACTATTTCGACAATAATTTAAATTATTTAATGGGATTATCGGGACAAACGGACATCGTATAACCTTAAATGCTCACCAAATAATTAAACTAACTTTCCTTAAAATATTGTAAAAGAACTGTAAAACAAGAAGTCTTTTTTATTTAATCAATAAACATACCAAGCGACATCTTACTCATTATCATCATATTAAAATATTTTTTCAAAGTAATCAAGTAGGTCGAAAAAAAGTACATTGGCAACTCACCAATTCATCAAACCAAAAAAACTGTTATGGAAAGGAGGTTACAAAAAATGTGCAGAACTTATTTTTTAGCTTTTGCCGGAATGTTCATGTTTGCTTTGAGTTCAGCGCAAGTATCAGCGTAAGAAAGTGGCCGTGTAGCACTTGAAGGAA
>JBGSIG010000497.1:0-1541 GCA_041742655.1 Ferruginibacter sp.
TGCGTTAGATAGTAAAATAAAAATGCGAAGCGTGATTTTATGAAATGATGAAATGAAAGCCTGCACAATTTTGTCAGTTTAAAAAATTCTTGTTACACCCAAACCAATTGACCATGAATTATAGGATTTTACTTTAAGATCGTCTGTGAGCATGGCATTCAGTTCCCATTTTTCATTTATTTCGTAACTGTATTCTGCGCCAATCCGAAAGAGAAAAAGATCGCCTGCTTTTGAAAATTCGCCGCCAGCGCCCAGCAGAAAACTAAAATGTTTTCCGGGCTTAAAGGTTGCCATTGCTGCGAGGGTGATAGGGTAACTTCTTTCAATTGTTGTATTGGTACTTTGATTTAAATGTTCTTCTACTTCAAAATTTTCTGTGATCATATCGATGTGCAATCCAATGGCCCATTTAGGTTTAAATTTGAAATTATAATTAAGTGCCCAGGACGGTAGCGCCAGCCATTTTTTACTGCCATTATCCTGTACGCCTTCGCTCACATGCGTATGGCTTATAACAAGACCTAAGGAAGAGTAGGATTTAAATTTTTCCGGTTCCTCGTGCTGGGCAAAACTTTGTGCGCTAAAAAAAATAATGATGCCTGCTATGAAAAAAACTTTTTTCACATGTATAATTTTGAGTAAGAAATTTTCGCATGTTCAGTTTTCCTATACCGGTTTAGTTCTTATGTAAAATGGAATGAACCTTATTCTTCACTTTTGAAACCAGCCATTTTTTTACGAATGCCAATAAAATAAGGGCGATGCCTGCGAGAATGACCTGGATACCAAGGATGGTTGCAAAGCCTGTTGCACCTGTATTGATATTAAAAAGCATCATGGTACCGGCAACAATTGAAAACAATGCAATTAATACCAATACCCAGGCAATAGAAGTTTCTTTTTTTATAGACCAGCCGGATTGAAACAAATGATAGCCTGTTATTAATACCCATAAACCATAGGCTACGGTTATAAATTTCATGGCAGCCAGTAAATTAAATAATACAAAAAGGCCGAGGGTTACGGAAACTATGCTCCATATCAATGAAACATTTTCGCTGTTTTCTTTATGGCTAAATATCCAGCCTGCTACCCCTGCCAACCCTGCAAATAAAACCATCAGGCCAAACCATACGGAAGCACCCAACAAGGCTTCCACAGGATTTTCAAAAATGAAAATTCCCAGTAGTATCAGTAGTATTCCCTGTATTAAGATCACCCACCATTTTTTAAACATGAGTTGCCGGTTTATATTTTAGTAAAATAATTTTAAGTGCTTTCTAAACGGAAAACAAAAATATATTTAAATAAAAAACACATTAAAAAAATGATGAGTATACAGAACTAACTCTACAAAATACTTTGCAATGTTAGGGGGGAGCAGGTATAAAAAAAGCCTTCCGAAGTTTTTAAAACTTCGGAAGGCTAAATTGTAAAATAAAAAAGAAAAAAAAAGATTGATAACACAACAAAAAAAATAATTTCTACTCCTTACTAAAAGCTCTTGCAGCCTCTCTCTCCAAATCAATATATTGTTCTTT
>JBGSIG010000498.1:0-2420 GCA_041742655.1 Ferruginibacter sp.
CCTATCGTTATAATCTTAAAAACATCAAAGACTTCAACCAGCAAGCCTATGCGTTAGATTTAGCCTTATTAGCTGATGCCGATGAAAAAAGCTGGCTTAAACAAGCTGAATTCATTCAACAAAATCTTTCTAATGATTTAATCAATCAAGCATTTTTGCAACTGCCTTATGAATTGCAGGATGAAACTACTTCCAAAATAAAGCTTCATTTTAGAAATCGTTTAAAAAAGCTAAACCAAACGGCTAAGGAATATCATAAACTACTTGAGAAAAAAGCAATTGTGGTGGGCACTCAAAAAAATGATGTTATCGTAATCACCCGCTTATCAAAAGGAAGAACTGTGGTTGTGGTTTATAACGGATTAAAGACACCCGCTAACATTGTATTTGAAAAAACTTTTTATAAAAAAAATACCAAGGAAATTTGGTTATTTGGATTAGAAGGAAACGACGAATTCAGTATTGAAGGAAAAGAAAACAATACCATTAAAATTCGTTTAGTTGGTGGATTAAATCAGGATTCGTATGTTGTTGAATATGGTAAAAAGATAACAATTTATGACTTTTATGCCAATAACAAAACAATAACTATGGACAAAAAAACAACCGTTTTGCTTTCAAATAATTATGAAACAAATACGTACAATTATAAAAAACCAAAATTCAATACTTTTTCCGGTGTTCCTTTAATGGGTTTCAACCCGGATGATGGTTTGCGATTAGGTGCTCGATTTGATTTTGTTCAACATGGTTTTTTAGGCAATCCTTATTCGCAAAAACATAGTTTATTGGCTAATTATTATTTTGCGACAAGCGGTTATGAATTTACCTATTCCGGTATCGTAAAAAAAGCATTTGGTAATTTTGACCTCGTTATTGATGCTGCAACAACCAGTTCCAATTTTTCGCAAAACTTTTTTGGTTATGGCAACGAAACTATTTCCATGGAAGACGAATTAGGAATGGATTACAACCGAGTGAAAATGGCTTCCTTTAAATTAAATCCCGGTTTAGTATGGTTAAAAAATCTTGGATCGACTGTAATAGCCCGGTTGAATTTAGAATCGTATCAAGTTGAAAATACTCCCGAACGGTATATTTCTGAAAGCGGTCTTGATTCCCGCATTTTTGATTTTCAAAATTTTGCCGGAATTGGATTTGAATATGCCTTTAAAAATTATGACAATCCTTTTTTACCTTCGTTAGGGTTAGGATTTCAGGCTATCGGAAAATGGAATGTAAATGTCTCCGATTTTTCCAGACAAGTTCCGTCCTTAGAAACGTCATTAAATTTAGTCTATAAATTAACTCCAGATGGACAATGGCTTTTTGAAACAACCCTAAAAGGGAAATCAATTTTCAGTAATTCGTACGAGTTTTATCAAGCGGCTTCATTGGGTGGAGATACTGATTTGAGAGGATTTAGAGATAACCGTTTTACAGGGAAATCAGCCTATTATCAAGGTTCCGATTTACGTTATTTTATTGGTCAAATCAGAAATCCTTTTGCTCCTATGAATTACGGTGCATTTATAGGTTTTGATTATGGTCGTGTTTGGTTTCCGTCTGAAAGTTCTACAAAATGGCATCAATCCACCGGATTTGGCTTTTGGATTAACAGCAGTAATGTAATTGCGTCAACGGTTTCCTATTTTCATTCGAGTGATGGCGGAAGATTATCATTTGGGATGAAGTTTAATTTTTGATCTCTAAATAATCCTGCTCCACTAAAATAGAATTAAGTTTTTTCATGCCATTTTACAAGCCTATTTATTTTCTATATTTGTGATAAGCATCAATACAATGATTTACCTAAAACAGCTCAACATGAAAAACTTATTTCAATTCCGTTTTCTATTCATCTTCTTCTTACTTTCTTTCGGTTCGATATTGGCTCAAACGGCTACAAAAGCAGTTCCTGTTTTTGAAAATGGAGAAGCTCAAATTGTACCTGCTTTTAAAGAGGCTGACAAATGGATTAGAGAAGACCTTTGGGTAGAAACAACTTTTGACACCGATGGTGATGGAAAACCAGATAGAATGCATGTGGACGTCACACGGCCTTCACAAACGGAAACGGAAGGTTTGAAACTTCCTGTGATTTATGAATCGAGTCCTTATTATTCAGGAGTTGCACCTGATGTAGAAGGTTTGTTTTGGGATGTGAAGCACGAATTAGGAGAAACGGCGAAAGAACGTGTTCATGCCGAAGTGGTCCGAACCGGTAAACGCCCGATTATTTCAAATACACTCATTGGAGCTTGGGTTCCAAGAGGATTTATCGTGGTGCATTCTTGTTCACCAGGAACAGGTTTGTCACAAGGTTCACCTACGGTTGGTGGCAAAAATGAATCATTGGCTCCCAAAGCCGTGATTGATTGGTTAAACGGCCGAGCGAATGGCTATACTTCACCAGATGG
>JBGSIG010000499.1:0-2280 GCA_041742655.1 Ferruginibacter sp.
GTTAATTTATTGCTTTTAAAAATTGCTGCTGTGTAATTCCTGCATCATTCAGTAATTAACAAAGCAAAACCGGCAAGCAATAATAAAAAGAAAATCGCATAGAAAAGATTAACTATTCGATTTAGAAAAAGTAGCGCAGAAAAATTTTACAAAAAAACAACAATTTCCGTTGTCTTTTGTTATTTACTTGCCATACTTTCGCAAGCGCAATGAAAAAGACCGTTTTTATATTATTACTTCTATTTGCCTGTTCGCAATTAATTCCGGCTATTCAATTTATAGCAGGCCATCAAAAGGCTTTTTGTATGCTTGCTGATGAAGAAAAAAGTGGCGGGAAAGGAAAGGAGGAAAATAAAAAGGACGCAGAAAAATTTGTGAATGGCTTTTTAGCCGGTTCATTTCAACAATTGCCAGGCTTAGGTTTTTATCAAAAAATTGAGATCTGCCTGCCGCTTATTTACCGCGAAAAAATATCTCCGCCTCCAGACTTTATTTGAAAACCGGGTGCGCTTATCGCAACGTTATAATTTATTCGCTCATATACTTCAATTTGTTTAATGGAAAATAATTTAAGTCCTGTCGCAAGGATACTTCAACTCTTGCGCCTGGAGAGATCGGAAATATCTGCCATATATTTTTATGCTATCATGGCAGGGCTCATCCAGTTATCCTTGCCGCTGGGCATACAATCCATCATCAGCTTTGTGTTAGGTGGGTCTATGTCCACATCCCTTGCAATACTTATTATTTTGGTGGTAGTCGGCGTTCTTGCCACAGGCCTTATGTACATTAATCAAATGAAACTGATTGAAAAAATTCAGCAAAAAATATTTGTCCGCTATGCCATGCACTTCGCCGATCATATTCCTAAAATTGATCTGCAGAAGGCCGATGCCTTTTATTTACCCGAACTTGTAAATCGCTTTTTTGAAATACCAGCTTTGCAGAAAGGTCTTTCTAAATTGCTACTGGACATACCCGTAGCCACCATTCAAATATTGTTTGGGCTAACGCTATTGTCATTTTATCATCCAACATTTATTTTGTTTGGTGTTTTGCTGATATTAATTCTAATAGCAATTCTTTATTACAGTGGTACAAAAGGCCTGCGCACCAGTTTAGCAGAAAGTGCGCACAAGTATGCAGTGGCAGCCTGGCTGGAAGAATTGGCAAGGGTAATAAAGTCTTTTAAATTGTCGAGCGGAAGCAGCCTTCATTTAAAAAAAGCCGATGCAAAAACAATTGTGTACCTCGCTGCCCGAACAGACCATTTTTCTGTTTTACTTTTTCAGTACCGCATACTTGTAGCTTTAAAAACAATCATCACCGCCGCCATGCTAATCGTCGGTTCGTTTTTACTGGTTAATCAGCAATTAAATATAGGGCAGTTTATTGCTGCAGAAATTGTTATATTGATTATAATAACTGCTGTAGAAAAAATAATCGGCACATTAGACAGTGTGTATGATGTATTGACATCAGTAGAAAAAATAGGAAAACTATCTGATAAACCTATTGAAAAACACGGTACCCAAACATTGGCAGACATCTCACAAGGTGTATCGATTGAATTAAATAATGTGGAGTTTAAGTTTGCCAACACCAACAATGTAATTAACGGCGTAAGCTTTAAAATTGAACCTGGGGATACCGTTTGCATCACTGGCCCGGAAGGCAGTGGAAAATCGACGCTGCTGCGTTTATTAACTGGTGTTTACGCAGATTTTAAAGGCACAATTTTGATAGATGATGTACCTGTAAATAATTACAACCTTCATACACTTCGATCGAAAACGGGAATGTACATAAGTCAGCAGGATGTTTTTCAGGGAACACTGCTGGAGAATATATTGATGGGTAACCATCTGCAGGTTACGGATGAAGTAATTTCGTTGGCTTCAAAAATTGGATTGAAGCCATTTATCAGTTCATTAAAAAATGGGTTCGACACTGAGTTAGGTCCCATGGGGAATCATTTGCCGGGAAATATAATCAGAAAGATATTATTATTGAGAGCATTGATCAATAAGGGGCGAATGATATTACTGGAAGAACCCTGGTATGGTTTTGACGAGGAAACAAAACAACGGGTGCAGAACATTTTAATTGACGATATGGGGCAAAGTACAGTGATAGTGGTTAGTAGCGATGAAGCTTTTATTAAACGATGCAATAAACAAATTGTGCTTTCGGAAGAGGGTGCTACAATGATTACTAACTGGTAAAGCAACTACAATGGGATCAGAAAAATATTCTATAAAAGCGTATGATAATATTTAT
>JBGSIG010000500.1:0-13920 GCA_041742655.1 Ferruginibacter sp.
TGCCACGCCCACGTTGTGCTTTTAATTTTATTTGCTGCCCGTTTGTAGCTGTTGTTGTATTAATATCTATATCTATCCAAATGCGGCCAAGTCTTATAACACCTCTTGCCACCGTGCCTCGGTTTATGATGGTAACGCCATTATAAACAACTGGGTTACGTACTGTGAACGTAACCGGTAAGTCGGTTCGGATTGGTGAGTCGCCCAGGTTATCCTGTAAATAAAGTTCCACTTCTACTTTGGAGCTTATATAAATGTCTTTCGGCGTTGGCTTATTTTCTTCTACTTTTTCTACTATTATTTCTTCTTTTGGTACCACCACTGGCGCCGCTTTTTCCTTTTCTTCTTTTACTTTTACCGGCTCTTTTTTAACCGGCTTTTTTTCTTTTGAATTGTCATTTCCATCGTTGCCCTCTTCGGGCAATGTTATCTGGTTACTACCACCTTCAACCGGTAGTATGGCATTTTCTATTTGCGGCGGTTTTACAAATTCTGTTGAGGAGTTAACAGATTCATCAATACTTTTATCAACTTTTTTTGGCAAACTATCCGTGTTGGTTTGTGCCACACTACTGTTAGGTTTATTTTTAAATATTGCTAATGAGGTAATAAGTAAAAACAGCAGCAAAGCGATAGTGAGGTATAGTTTTTTATTTTCTTGATATCTTTCCTTTAATGATTCAATAGCTGATGGTTTTGCAGCAATGGCTTCCTCACGTGTTTGCATAGCCGCAAAACTATCTTCCAGTCGTGTTTCGGCAACAGTTGATTTGCTTACCGCAGGTATTAACGATGCCAGGTTAACTTCTGTGTACTGCGGAAATGCTTTTACAAGCGCCTGCTGAAAAGCCCTTGCATCTGCAAAACGATTTGCCGATTTTTTTTCAAGTGCTTTCATTACAATATCACTAAGCGCTTTCGGTATGGCTGTATTTGCTGTTGATAGTGATACTCTGTCTGGCGGAGTTACTCTTTTATTAAGAATAGCCTGCATCATATTATAGTCAGTATCGTTTTCAAAAGGCAACTGCCCTGTAAGTACTTCATATAAAGTAAGCCCCATTGCATAAATGTCTGTAGAAGCTGAAGCATCCTGGCCTTGAATAAGTTCGGGCGCCATGTACTCTATGGTACCTATTATCTTATTTACCTGAGTCAGCTTTTGCTCACCTGCAATTTTTGCAATACCAAAATCCATAAGCTTCACCATACCCTCGGGTGTAAGCATCATGTTGGCAGGCTTTATATCTCTGTGAAAAATATTTTTTTTATGCGCATGATGAAGACCTTCCAGGGCCTGTATAAAAACCGGCACGACAAATTTCAAAGGCAGTGCTTTGTAATTTTTCATCAGGTCTTCCAGGTTGTCTCCTTCCACAAATTCCATCACCATAAAATGGTTGCTATCCTGCTCCAGGAAATTGTAAATAACGGCTATGTTTACATGCAGCAGTTGTGCAAGTACCCTTGCTTCTTTTTTAAACCTTTCTAAAAACTGTGGCTGTATGGTAAGTTGTGGAAGCAGCATTTTTAAAGCCACCTCTCTGCCAAGCATTGTATCCGTGGCCCTGTAAACCGTACCCATGCCGCCTTTACCAAGCAGGGCATTAATTTCATAATTATAAATCTTTTGTCCTATCATGATTCTTTTTTATTAAATATCAGTCGGTAGGTCTGCATCCCTGGTTAATTTTAACGCGGAATCTTCATTATTAAAATCAGGCAAGTCAATGTCCCTGGTAAGTTTTGTTTCGGTTTGTGTGACTGCACCGTTTTTTTGTGCCAAGGCTACTGTAATGTTATCCTTGCCGCCTCTCCGCTTTGCTTCTGCAATAAGATAATCTGCAATTTCGGGTAAGGAGTTCTTTTGCATAGCTACAGCCAGCTCTGTATTGCTCATATAATCGTACAATCCATCGGAGCATACTAACAACTTATCATTTTCATTAAATGTTAATTCCGCTTTACCCGTATCAACCCGCAATGCGGGTTTGGTGCCCATGGCATTGGTGAGGACATTTCTTTGCGGATGTACCTCGGCTTCGGCTGCCGATATTTCACCATTTTTTACAAGCTGCTGCACCAAGGTATGGTCTTCGGTTATCTGCGTTATTGTGCTGCCTTTAAAAATATAAGCCCGGCTATCTCCAGCATGTGCAAAATAAATATGCTTGCCTGCAATTACCAGTACAGTACAGGTGGTACCCATTCCTTTGTAGCTTTCGTTCGATTGTGCCATGCTGAATATTTTTCTATTGGCAGCCACAAATGCTTTGGCCAGTGCCTTTTCTTTATCGGGATCACTTCCTTTTTTAAAATATTCTTCACTTACGGTTTCCATTGCAATCTTACTGGCTACTTCTCCTGCATTGTGGCCGCCCATACCATCTGCCACCAGCACCATGCAACCTCTTTTACGGGTAATATTTTCATCTGCAATTTTTACAAACGTGCAGGCATCTTCATTGTTTTTTCGCACATTGCCCAAATCTGTTTTTACCACTACTTTTAAAGTGCTGTTGTCAGCGGCTTCGGGAAAATCTTCGGCAGGTTGCTGTGGCGTAGCATCATTATTTTTTTTTCTCCAAAACATTTTTTTACTTTTTTATTTTTTCGAGTTTGTAATCGTAAGCATTTCGCCTTGACGATATTACCACTTCTATTTTTTTATCTTCATACCCATCTGCCCTGATGGTAAATTGAAATTTATCGCCAATCTTTCCTTTTACAGTATAAGGCAACAGGAGTTTTTCATTGTCCCCTGTAATCAATATTGCATTATTTACACCTCGTACATTTATACTCACTTTTTCCGGTTCAATACCTGTAGTTGTAATTTCTTTTTGGGGATCCGCGGGTGGTATTACCGGCGTCCTATTTACCATAAATATAATAAGCAATAAAGCCGCAATGGCCGAAGCTGGAATGAGCAGTTTTTTCTTCGACGGTATTTTAATAGACGGCCAGTTTAATTTTGTATTGCCGCCAGTTGCATAATTAACGTTGAGGAGCTTTCCTATTTCCGCTGCCGAAATACGGCTTGCAGGATTTACCTTTAATCCTCTGTCGATAATAGTTGCCATCTTATCCGAAATTACCGGCACCAGTATTTTAGGATTGGTAAAACTTCCTTTAGCTATTTTAGCCCTCATTATTGCAGCGTTCGTTGCTTCAAAAGGCATGAAGCCGGTTAGCAATTCGTACAACATTACCGACAGGCACCAGATATCAGATTTCAATTCTTCCCTTTGTTCAAACTGTTCAGGTGCCAGGTATTCAATGGTACCTATTACAAAACCAAGCTGTGTAAGTTTAGGGGAATATTTATTTTTAGCAATACCGAAGTCAAGCATTTTTACCGTGCCATCTGCAGTTATTTTAAAATTATGCGGTTTAATATCCCGGTGTATAATTTCTTTTTTATGCAGATAAGTGAGTGCTGAAATAATCTGCCGAAGAATGTTTTCAGTTTCCTGGCTAGTTAGTTTTCCTTTTCGATGAAGTAAATCGCTAAGCGTTTCGCCTTCTATAAATTCCATTACAATACAAAGGCTGTTATTACATTTGGCATACTCGTAAAGCAAAGCAATGTTAGGATGACTAATGGAAGACTGGATGTAGGCTTCATTCTTAAATCTTTCAGCGAAAGATTCTTCATGTAATATTTTTACCGCGGCAGTTCTGTTTAAAGAAGGATTGAAGGCTTTATACACGTTGCCCATACCACCTGACCCTATTTTTTGGGTCAGGCGGTATCCGGCAACTTCTGTAATTTCCCCATTAGCATATCCCATTTGTTAAACTCTGTTTTATAGATATAAAAGAATACAGCTTATTCACTTTTTTATTTAGACATTTTTTTTCTGCCCATCAGTTCCAGTCCGTATTTAATTGGTACTGCAAAAGAAATATTTGCACCGCCGCCCGATGCGCCTGCATAATAAATACCTACCACATTTCCTTTTTCATCAAACATAGGACCGCCGCTGTTGCCGGCACCTGTAGCATTAATGGTTAACTGGTAAGAATCTCCAAAACCACTGTAGGTAAGATTTTTATCGGATGATGCGGGAATAATCCTGCCTATATTACCTGTGGTAACAGTAGGTGTTGGCATAGTGGTGAATTGTGTTTTTGGATTAAACGGATCATTCGATTTGCGTACCACAAACTCCTGGGGAGCCACACCGGGGTAACCCATTACAGTAACCACCTGGCCAGGTTTTATTTCATCATAGCTGTCATTCAGCGTTACTTTAGATAATGATTCGGGAATATCAATCTTAAGCATAGCCACATCATGTTCATCACTTGGAGTAACGGATACGGCTGGCCGACGAAGTACAGTATTGGCAAATACCACATTCATGTAAGTATTTCTTCCTTTTATAGAGCCCTCGCCTGCCTGGCGGCCACCAATCATAGTTGAATTGGCTGGCACGTAACCGGCCACTTGTTGTGGCATGATGTGTACTTCCGGCACCGGTTTACCATCACGTATTAAAACACCAGGAAAAGCATATTCCGGAAAATTATACCGGGTGTTCCAACTGGCGCCAACATGCCGGTTGGTAAGTATAAATCCATCTTCTGAAACAACAAAACCAGATCCGCTTGCGCCTGCTATTCCAATCTGTACGCCCATCTGTACATTTCGTTTTACATCAAGGTAAGGCTCTATACCACCATTACTGTTTTCAATATAAGCAGCCATATAAGCAGGTTCTCCCTTGCCTCCCGGCACATATACATGCCATAGCTCATCGCTGGTATTGGCATCATACAACTGCCAGCCAAATTCTATCTGCACTACACGGTCTTCATTTTCATTCGAAATCTGCTCAGGCGATTTTCTGTCTTTTGTTGTAGAATCCTGTATAGAAATAATGTTAGTTGTGTTACCTCTAAATAATTTGTCTTTAAAAGCATAACCCAAAGCGCCCAGTGCCACCACGATACCAATAAGCACTACAGCCATATTGCCCGATGATTTTTTTCTTTCTGCTACCAGCATTCGCTCTACTGTTTGTTTACCCAAACCCACTTTTGCTGGCTCGGCTGCTGGCATTGCTTCCATTTCCGAAATGGTTGTAGCCTTAATTAATGTTGGTATCTCTACCATACGTGTAGCTGCCATCAAATCCAGCGGACGTGGGTTGATATCAAAAGTAAATACCGGTCCATTCTTACCCAACTGCACTTCATCTCCTACTTCCAAAGGAACAGACCCTTTTACACGGTTCTTATTTACAAATATGCCATTGCGGCTGCTATTGTCTCTAATTTCAAACTTTGGAGGATCATCGCTAAGTTTTACAATTTTTCCATGCTCCCGGCTTACAATTACTTCCTGCTCGGCGTCATACTGAATATCGCTTCCCGTTGTACGGCCAATAGTAAGTTCCGGTTTACTGAAATCAAATTCTTCTACCTGGTTGGCTTTAATACCTGACGTATGCCTGATGACATATCTTTCGATGGTTGTGCTCATGTTGTGATGGCTTTGGTTTAAGGTTTATTAAATAAATTATAAAAATGAATGAGTATACTTTCGTCAAATTTTTAATAAGTGCTGTATCTATAGTACATCGGCCTTTCCCGAAAATGTCATCAATCAAATTGAAAAAAATAAAAGAATTTAATGTGTGTAGGCTTATAGTAGCTTTTATCAATTTTGCCTTAGCGGGGGGATATTACCCATGCGTATACGTTCTAAAATTAGTAAACTGAAACCCCAATGCAGGAGATAGTCACTACCAGCCTTTCTTATTGAAGTATCCCTGGCTATAAAGCCAGGACACAATGGGCGAGTATACTTGATGAATAGTTTGTTCAACGTCGGGGTTTCGCTGATGTGTAAGTTTAAAAATTAAAAATATTAAAGCGAAATCCACAACGGGACAGAAATTGAGGCTATAACAACATTATTGCCAACAGGCAGGTATAATAAGTATAACAGTACAGGTTGATTTTTAATGTAATTTTTTTATGTATGTTGCGTTCCATAACATCAATACAGATGTAAGCGATATTTTACCGACCACCATTATGACACGACTTTTTATAGGAACCATACTGACTTTAATCACTTTCACAACAACAGCGCAAAACAAAATGCGACCCCGTTGAAGAATTAATAAATAAAACTGACCCAGGTTGGACACTCGTAAAAGGTTGGATTGAATCGGCAAAAAATAAAGTTGAGATTTTGCCAGTTGACACGATCAAAGCAAAAGATGCTTTGTATAAAACCCAGGTGACAACACGATCACCCATGGGAGCAGATGTTTACATGACAGGTGGGCTTTTGATAGATAACGGTTGGATAAGAATTCTTGGTTCAGGCAGTGATGAACTTAATCGGACACTTCCAGATTGGAACAAAGGAAAATCATTCAAAGAGTTTGGCGACACCCCAACTTTTTTATTAATCGCTGACGATGCAATTGGTGGCTTTTATCTTTTAAATGGTGGTGGACTTGGTAAGAACTTAGGGAAAGTCTATTATTTTTCACCAGACGATTTAGAATATGAACCGCTTGATATTAACTACACAGAATTTTTACAGTTTTGTTTTATCGGCGACTTAGACAAGTTTTATAAAGGAAACAAGTGGACAAAATGGAGGTATGAAGTTTCAAAGTTAGATGGCGACAAAGTATTTAATTTCTATCCGTTTCTTTGGACAAAGGAAGGAAAAAACATTAGCAAAGTGTCACGAAAGCCGGTGCCAGTCGAAGAGCAATACAGTTTCAACTTAAGCATGCGAAAACAACTTGGGCTTGACAAATAAACCGCAGCTTGTTGAGTAACCAAGGGCAGTTTCACCCCAAGTTCCTCTCAGAACCTACATGAACCGCTCTCGTTCTGAAATAGCTTTCTTCAAAACACAATATAAACCTTCGAATGGAAATCACTATTATTAGGAAAGATCTAATGTATTTGCTTCCTTATGAAAGAATCATTTGGAAAAACCATCTTAAGCCAAGGTTAAATCTTGCAATTATTTTTTTAATCGTTGCTGGCTTGCTTCTCATGGATGCATTTGATAATTATACAAAAACTGAAAATTTAAATAGTGTGTCGTTTTCGCTTGGCATTGCTTTCTTACTTTTTTCTACTTTCAATATAGTTTACCCTTTATACAGCAGACAGGTATCGATTGCCGCCACCAAGAAATTCATTGAAGCAAATAAAGATCACAATGAGTCAATAACAATTACAATAACTGGTTGGGGGGTATCCTTGAAAGAGTTTGACAATTCCTCCGAGTTTTCATGGAGCTTTTTTCATAGCTATAAAGCGTACGATGACTGCCTGTTGGTTTTAGCAAAGCATCATAGCTTCCAGAATTTATTTGTCAAAAAAGATGAAATGACCCCAGAGAAATATGATGACCTGGTAGATTTTTTGAAAAGAAAATTTCCGAAGTAAGAAGCCGAACTAGCAACCACGCACAATGTTGACTACACGGCACTTTAATATTAGAAATGCGGGCCTTCAAAAACTTACAACGGATAATCAGCTTTCTTTAACGTCACCATTATTGATAACAATCGTATTTGCTTCACTTGCAAAAACAACTTCGTTTTTTTCCAATACTTTTTTTATTTCAAGATTGATATTTTCCTTTAGCTCATCAAATTCACGTCCAGGAATTGGAGGGGTAAAAAATTCAGCAGTTACCGTGATGCCAGTGCGGCTAAGCTCTTTTAAAAAAACTGAGTAAGGTGATATGCGCTCGTTGTTGGATGCCAGTAATTTTCTAATTTCCTCAATAATTTCTTCCACTTTAGCAATGGGTGTTTTTACAGATAATTCTAATTTTATTTCTGCACGCCTCAGTGTTCGCATACTCCAGTTATCTACAACAGAATCTACCATCTGCTTATTGGGTATGGTAACAAGCGTTTTATCGCCCGTTAATATTTTTGTACTGCGCAAACCAATTCTTTCTACTACGCCTGTTATGGTATTTACTTTTACGGTGTCGCCAATAGCAAAAGGCTTGTCTAAAAAAATAATAAAAGAGGCAATTAAATTCTCCAGGCTTTCCCGTGCACTTAGTGCCAATGCAGCGCCCACAATGCTTAAGCTTGTTAATAAATTACCAAGGGGTTGGTCAAAACATACCTTGATGATGAACATACACCCGATGATGCCAATGACAACTTTTAAAAAATCCTTCAAAAAAACAATCAGCTGGCCATCCTTTGTATCGGGTGTTAGATTTGCTTTTTCTTCAAGCAGCAACGCTATGAATTCCGTTACCCTTAGTATTAGCCTGAAAAATAAAAAAATGACCACGCCACTTGCCAGTCTTGATAAAATTACGGCAGAGCTATGTCCCCATATCGGAAACAATAGTTTGTCGGGAAAAGTAAGCTTATCTATTGCGAAGAGGGAAACGGCTACTACCAGGAACATTTCAGAAGGCCCCGCTACGAGATCTACAAAACTCTTTTTGCTGATTGTTTTCCAAATTTTATTTACGCCAACAAAAACCAATGAAGCAAGGTAGCGGGATAGGTATCGCTTTAGCAACAATACCAATAGTATTGTGCCAACTACGATGCTATAACTTCTTATGGTATTGTTAAAATAAACCTGGTCAAGAAAATCCATATTATAAAAATAGTATAATGCTGCAAAATTATTTTATCAAAAACTGCTGTAACCCGTCCTCATGCAATACGTATAATTTATTGTTACACACTTTTATTTGCATGGCATTGTTAAACGCAGGTGGCAATTTGTACTCCTTTAAATTTAAAGAACCCTGCTTGTATTGATACAACGTTCTATCGTTAAAACCAAAAAGAGTATTTGAAAAAACATCTGTGTTGCTCCAGCCTGTTAAGGATATCCTGTTTTTAAGCGTACCATAATAATCAAAAGTATAAAAGCCCTGATTAATATCGTAGAGATAAACAAATTTATCCCTGTCAACAATTTGTGAAGGCGATGGAATGGTGTCAAATAAATTCCTGAAATCAACCGTCTCCGTCATAATTTCACTGTTATCATTAATTTTTTTGAGTTTACCATCGCCTTCATCAAATACCCAAACATTGTTGTCATAAGAGGTTGCAATGGCTGTTACTCTCACAATGCCTTGCTTTCGAAGATTAATGGTATTGCGAACATTCAGGTATCGGTCCAGCACCAAAATGGTGGAAAAATTTTTATAAAAGAGCAGCAATTTTAAAGGGTTGGTTGCATCCATAGAAAACAATTTACCATACTTACGAACGTCATTGAAAACAAGCGAATCGCCATTTGGAGCTATTTTTTTCAACTGGTTGGTGTTGCTTAGCAGGTACACATTGTCGAGGTTGTCAACCGTAAAATAAGTAAAATTGCCCGGGAAAGTTCTGGCGAAATAAATTGCAGAATCTTTCTGCGCATGAGTTTGTATAACTACTATGCACAAACAAAAAACACCTGCTATTTTTCTGCAAGCTGTCATTTATTAAAATATTTTAGCGTGGTTGTTTCTCCATTAAATACTGCGTAACTATCGTAGTTGATCCACTCGCCTAAATTGATGTAGCGGCTATTTTCATTTAAAGCGAAATCAATGGGTAAATGCCTGTGGCCGAAAATAAAATAATCAACATGTCCTTTTTGTAACACTTCTTTACAATAAATAATCAGCCACTCATTTTCTTCGCCTAAAAATACTTCCACATTTTGTCCCGCCATTTCGCGGCTTTTCCTGGAAAAATAATTGGCCATTCCTAAACCAATATAAGGTGGCAACATACCGAATATCCATTGACACACCGGGTTGCGAAAAATCTTCTTTAAAAATTTATACCCATGATCGCCGGGGCCCTGGCCATCGCCATGTCCAATTAAAAATTTTTTACCGTTAAATTCAAATTCGCCAGGTTTATAGTAAACAGCAATATTCAGTTCTGTTTGAAAATAGTCCTTCATCCACATGTCGTGGTTGCCTACAAAAAAATGTATGATTATTCCCTCATCAGTCAGTTCAGCTAATTTACCAAGTAGCCGTGTATAGCCTCTTGGTACCACCAATTTGTATTCAAACCAAAAATCAAAAATATCACCCACAATAAAAATCTGCGCTGCATCATTTTTTATAGACTCTAAAAATTGTACAATTCTTTTTTCTCTCTGCAGGCTTTCTGTTGCATTGGGTGCCCCGAGGTGGAAGTCGGAAAGAAAATAGATATTTTTATTGGGGGGTATGTTCATTATTACGATTTCTAAAAACCATTGCCGGGCTTGTCTACCAAAAATAAATATACTTCTTTGGGGCCATGCACACCTGTGACCAATGTTTTTTCAATGTCTGCAGTGCGGCTTGGCCCGCTTGCAAAAGTTATTAACGAGGGGATATTTCCTGCGTATTTTTCTTTTATTAATTGCAGCGCATCTTTTATATCATACACCAGTTGATCAGGAAAAGCGATACAAATATGAATAGGAGCATATACGCTTACCGTGCGGCCACTTTGCTGTGCTGCACTCATTACAATGGTGCCCGTTCTTGCCACAAGATATTCGCATCCGGTAATGGCGGCGTGGCAACTTTCCAGGTTGATGGTATTGCTGTACAACTCATTCCATTTATCCTCACTGCAATAAATTTTATTCCATTCGTTGGCTGAAATTAATTTTTCGAGCTGGTTGTTTAAATCTTTTTCATCGGTGCAGTAAACAAACTTTCCCTGTAGTTTGGTAAACTCACCTGCAAAAAGAATATCCAGCCCTTCTTTAACAGGATGATACATAGTGCTTGTGCCTTCACTTTGCGGAAATGGTACAGGCACTGGTTGACTCAGTGCCTGGATTATTTTTTTTAGTATATTTTCTCTTGCAGTTGATGCCATTGCATAATTAAATTGTTGGCGGATGTAATAATTCTTCCGGTAGTGAGGTATCAGGTTCTGTGGTTACTGTTTCCTCTGGTGTTATGTCCAAGGCTTTCTTTTCTTCAAATGGCCTTTTACCAATTAACGCTTCCACATCACTTTTAAACAATACTTCCTTCTTTAGTAATTCCTTTGCCAATAATTCTACATCTGCTTTCTTTTGCGTTAGCAAGTCTACGGTTCTTATGTAAGCGGCGCTTATTAAATTCCGTACTTCCTGGTCAATCATTTTACCGGTTTCTTCACTAAATGGTTTGGTAAAAGTATTTTCCTGGTTAGGGTCGTAATAACTAATATTACCCACTTTATCATTCATACCATATACCGTAATCATGCTATATGCAATCTTAGTAATCTGCTGCAGATCGTTGCTGGCTCCAGTACTTATTTTTCCGAAGAAGATATCTTCACTTGCCCTGCCGCCAAGTGTCATACAAATTTGATCCATCAACTGGTCGGTATTGTATAAGTATTGTTCTTTTGGCGTGTACTGTGCGTACCCTAAAGCCGCAGAGCCTCTTGGCACAACGGTAACCTTTAATAAAGGATAAGCATGCTCTAAATACCAGCCGCAAATTGCGTGGCCGGCTTCGTGATAAGCTATGATTTCTTTTTCTTCAGGCGAAATAATTTTATTCTTTTTCTCTAAACCTCCGATTACCCTGTCTATCGCATCCTGGAAATCGCTCATGTCAACTGCCTCTTTATTTTTACGGGCAGCAATCAGGGCAGCTTCATTACACACATTGGCAATATCGGCACCTGCAAAACCCGGTGTTTGTTCGGCCAGTTTATAAATATCCAACGTGGTGGAAATCTTAATTGGTTCAAGGTGCACTTTAAAAATAGCTTCCCTGCCTACCATATCAGGTTTGTCAATTGTAATTTGCCTGTCGAAACGTCCCGGACGAAGTAAGGCGCTATCCAATACATCCGGCCTGTTAGTCGCCGCCAAAATGATGATACCTAGATCGGTACCAAAGCCATCCATTTCTACCAGTAACTGGTTAAGGGTATTTTCCCTTTCATCATTACTCATCATCATGTTCTTTCCCCTCGCTCTGCCTATTGCATCAATTTCATCTATAAAAATTATACATGGTGCTTTTTCTCTTGCCTGCTTAAATAAATCTCTTACGCGGCTGGCACCCACACCCACAAACATTTCCACAAAATCGCTACCACTAAGGCTAAAGAAGGGAACCTGCGCTTCACCGGCTACTGCTTTTGCCAATAACGTTTTACCTGTACCGGGAGGGCCAATAAGCAAAGCGCCTTTTGGTATTTTACCGCCAAGGGCTGTATACTTTTTTGGGTTTTTTAAGAAATCTACAATCTCCATTACTTCCACCTTTGCTTCATCCAGCCCGGCCACATCGCCAAAGTTTATATTTACCCTGGATGCTTTATCAAATAAAGTAGCTTTCGATTTGCCAATATTAAAAATGCCACCCGGTCCGCCGCTGCCGCCGCCTGGTCCGCCTACTTTGCGCATCATCATTACAAATAATAACCCTATTAGTAATATCGGTAAAAGCGTGCTAACGAGTTGGCCAAACAATTCACCTTCGTCATCGGGTGAATCTGGAATTTCCGGGATAGCCGGATATTTTTTATAAAAATCCTGCATTTGCAATGCAAAAGTTTTTTCATCCACTATCGGAAAAAATAATTGGGGACCAGGAGATTTGGTAATGATATCATACTGCTTGGCAAACAAGGTTCTGTATTCATCTGCCTTTTTTTCAAGGCTGTCCTTTTTAATAAAAACCCGAACAATTTTTTTGTTACGAATTGTTTTTATGCTTTCTACATCACCCTGCCTTACCAGTTCGGTAAACTTAACCTGGTTTGTTTCTGCACCGGTAACACCAACGCCCCTGTAAACATTGTAGGCTAAAATGCCTGCAAATACCAGCCCGTATATCCAGTAAATATTAAAACGGTTCTTGTTTTTGGGTTGATTATCGTCTCCAATTGGTGGGATATTATCTGGATTGAATTTCTTCTTCGGTAGATTGTTCTTATCTTCTGCCATAAAAATGCTTGCTTACAATATTTATTTGAAATTGTATTTATTTAAAAAGGTGATTTAGTCTTTGTGTTCGGTTAAGGATGCGTCGCTCCACATTTCTTCCAATTGATAGAATTTTCTTGGTTCGGGTAACATAACATGTACCACTATGTTAACATAATCTATCAAAATCCACTGCTGCGCCTGTCTTCCTTCGTGTTTATAAGGTGGTTCCCCACATTTTATCTTTACATCTTCTTCTACGAAATCGGCTATTGCTTTAAGCTGGGTATTGTTGCTTGCCTCGCAAATAATAAAAAAATCTGCCACCGCTTCCGGTATTTTTCTCAAATCAAGGCTTATAATATTCTCTCCTTTCTTCTCCTGTATAGCATTAATAATTGCTTTAAAAATTTTGCTGTTTTTTGTAAGCCGGGTAACACTGCTTTTTTTTCGGTTGGCTAATAATGTAAGATTATTCAAATTGTATTCTTTTTTAATAACTGTGTATGCATACTTACCATGCTATAAACAGTATGACGAACGAAATATTGTTTTGTTTTATGATTGTCGGCGTGTAGCTTGCAATTGGCATCAAAAGTACTATTTCTTTATCAATCGTTGCAACATGGCATCAACAAGCCCTTCTTTTATTGTTTTGGACACGGTTGACAGCACCAACAACTATGCCATGGCAAGGGTTCATGAAGGATTGTCCCGACACGGAAATGCTTACTTTTCATCGATACAAACAGCAGGGAAAGGCCAGCGGGGAAAATTTTGGGAAACTTCTATTGATGAAAATATTGCTTTAAGTATAGTTTTGGAAGTAACCACGCTAAACGCATTACAACAATTTCAACTTTCAGTGGCGGTTGCCTTAGGATGTTATGATTTCTTTAGCAGTTATGCCGGCGATGAAACAAGCATTAAATGGCCAAATGATATTTATTGGCGTGACAGAAAGGCAGGAGGAATATTGATAGAAAATATTTTTCATGG
>JBGSIG010000501.1:0-2556 GCA_041742655.1 Ferruginibacter sp.
TTGTGGTGGATATTTATCTGCAATACCACGCCACTCATGTACTGCTTTTTTCATCAATAAAGCATTGTCGAACCTGACTGTCCCTTTTACAAACAGGCTTTCATTTTCAAAAAAACTTGCGCTCACACTGCTTACTTTCAGTGGCGTTACCTGCCAATTGTAAACGTTCAATTTCAGCCCGTCAAACTTTTTCTTATTTGGCGAATATCCAACATCGCCACGCTTAAAAAAGTCTGAGGCATTTTCCAATGTTTCAAAAACCGAATTGGTGTCAAAGGTTTCTGTTTCTGACGCATCTATGGAAATTTTTGTTTTGTCAGAACTCGTAAAATCGATATGATAATTTTCATTTTTTTCAACCACATTGAATTTTGCCAAATAATGTTTTCCCGGAAAAAGCCGTCCGCCTACAAATGTATTTAGTCTTAAAGAAGTGTCGCATCTTGGAATATAAACTCCACCTGCAACTCCTCCATTTTCTTCCCATTCAACAGCAATTCTGTGAGCGCCGTTTTCAGAAGAAATGCCTACAAATTCAGGAAGCCCTTTTGGCCTGATATTTTTAAGGCGTATTAAACAAACTCCAACGATCGCTTTGCCCTTATAAATTTTTGGCCGAAAAGGAGCAGGCAATATTTTTGCCACGTCTTTCGGGTCCGCCGTAAAGTTGATGAGTATTCGTCTGTCAATAATTCCTTTTATCCTTGGAAGTTTCATTGCTGATTGTTTAAATGTAGAGTGCCCATAGCTATAGTAGTTTATATATTGAACCTTAATAATAATTGTGCCTGGCCTGCCGATAAATAAAAAGCTGTGAGGAATTATGTATCTGTGTACTGCTACAACTTTTATTAATGTTGAATTTCGAACGAATAATTCATTTTTTTAAACTACCTATGTAAGTACCCCAAAGCCTTTTTTGTATATTTGATGCATGAAAACATTAGTTATTACTCCAAAAAACGATAGCGAATTTAAATTTATCGCAGACTTGTTAAAAAAACTTGGTGTTGGCTCATCTACGTTGACCCAGGATGAACTTGAAGATATTGGCATGTCTAAACTCATGCGTGGTGTCGACAAGTCAAAAAAGGCTAGCCGGAATGAAATAATAAAAAAGTTGTCTTCATAATGAAAGTTGAGTTTTTAAAGAAATTTTCAAAAGACCTTGACAATTTAAACTTAAAATCTGTCAAGAAAACCTTGCTACATCACATAGAATTTTTAGATGATGTAGAAACGTTGGACAAAATTCCCAATACTAAGAAATTGCGGGTTCATAAAACAGCTTACCGAACAAGGATTGGTGATTATAGACTCGGTTTTTTCTTTGAGAATTCAACTATTCAACTTGCCCGATTTGTGCACCGAAAAGATATTTACAATATTTTCCCTTAATTTATTGCACTCTAAATTGGCTAGCCTACAACTTCCATATTGAACTGGTAAAATTATCCTTTTAATAATCATTACTTTTTACAGGCTTATTTTTTTCCGACGCTCCCCCTTTTTTATTTTTATCATCTGCCGGTTTTATGGGTGCGGGCATTACCGCCTTTGGGCCTGCCTGCTGGTCGGCGGGTTTAGGTGTTTGCGCAGGCGCCTGAGTCTTTGGTTTTGTTTTTGAGCCGGTATCTTTTTTGCCATTTTCAAACTCACTTTCTACTGGTATTTTGTTAGCGTCGTTGGCCGGGCTCGAAATAAAATCTTCTGCATCGCCATTGCCCTGGTTGTCAGAATAATTAGTGCTATCACCACTATTAAGCAAATCCTGGAAATTTTGATCTGCATAAATTGGGTCGCTCGTCATTTGCGCAGGTTCTTCAAAAGAGGTAACCTTTCTGTAGGGTAGGGTTTTATCGTTGTATACCTTATTCATAAAATATCCCCATTTAGGCAGGGCCAGTTCATTACCTCCACTGGTGCCGGTATAAATTCTTATGAATGGATCATCACACCCAACCCATGTTCCGGCAAGCAATTCCGGGGTATATCCCATAAACCAGCCATCAGCATTGTCGTTGGTAGTGCCTGTTTTACCTGCTTTTTGCACGGGAATATTGTAACTGTTCAATTTACTTCCGGTACCAATTTGTATTACACCTTCCATTAACTTCACCATGGTAAATGCATCCTGCTCACTCAATACCTGCTTTGTATTTATCTGGCTAAAATCTTCCAGCAAATTGCCATCTTTATCTTCTATGCGGCTGATTAAAATGGGCGTTGTGCTAAAGCCTTTGTTAGGAAACATGGTATAAGCCTGCAACATTTGTATCAAGGGTATTTCCGCAGAACCTAACGCAAGTGAAGTATAAGGAGGGAGCTTAGCGGTAACACCAACAGTTTTTGCAAATTCAATAATCCTGTCTACGCCAAGTAAATTGGTCAGCCTTACAGAAGCGGTGTTTTTTGAAAACGCCAGGCAATTGGCCAGGGTACCACCGCCGCCATTAAATGTTTTCATCTCTTTACCATATTGCACCGGCCCGCCTTCAATCATCGTAGACGGAGTATAGCCCGCATCCTGCACTGCCAAAGCATAAATTAATGGTT
>JBGSIG010000502.1:0-3141 GCA_041742655.1 Ferruginibacter sp.
AAATATCCAAGCAAGTACAGAAAAACTTAATGGATCTATATCCAGAATTGGATAAGGATATTGTAGTTTGGGATTGGGAGGTACCACACAAAATTTATGAAACAGAATTTTTGCACGAAGGCGTCAGTCATGAAGTAGAGATTACGGTAACTGGCCACCACCTTAAACAGAAAAAAATATACAGGTGGAAATTATCCCTGCCAAACTCGCAAAGCCATTTCAGCTAAGTTCCCAGGTTCTGAAATTGCAGGTGCAGAATTTGTAAAATTTAGTAATGATGAAGAATACTACGAAATTGATATTAAGGAAGAAGATGCCGGTGAAGAAATTACTTTACATGTTAGGCCCGATGGCAGTATAATAATTGAGGGTAACGATAGTCTTTATTAATATTAATGCACACCTGAATGATAAAAGCAATTTATAAAAATGGCAACGGCCAAAAAGAGCAACAAATATTTGAGGATCCGGCTCAATTGCCTGATTTGGATTATATATGGATAGACCTTCTTTCGCCAACGGCAAGTGAATGCCGGAAAGTAGAAGAACATTTTTCAATTGTTTTACTGAACGAGGAGCAATCTAATGAAATTGAAGCGAGTTCCAAAATCATCATTAGTGGAGATTTGCTTGTACTAAATGTGATTTATGTAAATGAGAAAGAAGGATATGGATCGCAACTAACTCCTGTATCATTTTATCTGTTTAGTAAAAAATTACTAACTCTAAGAACCCAGGACATTGACAGTTTTAATAATGTAAGCCATACTGTATTAGCAACAGATCAGTTTAATACTGGCGGGGAGGTTGGGTTTTTACTTGTCGCAGAGCGTATTGACCATGCAGCAATGAAAATGCGTGAAATGATCATCACTATTTCCGCACTTAATAAAAAGATAAATATGCAACGTGATTTAGGTAAAGATATTCTTAATGAATTGAATGAACGCATGGAATACCTGTTGATGTTCAGGATTGCCATGATGAATAAAGAACTTACGCTCTCGCATTTATTGCTGATGCCGGACATTATTGAACAATCAAAACTCAGGCTTAAAATCATGCAAAAAGATGTAAAATCGCTCCTTGAATATTCTGAATTTAGTATTAACAGGCTGGATTATATGCTCACTACATTTACGGCATACCTTAGCATTGAGCAAAATAATTCTATGAAGGTATTTACCATGGTATCAGTTGTTTCAACTCCCGCAATACTTATAGTGGGATTTTATGGGATGAATTTTGAAAACATTCCTTTATTGCACACACACTATGGTTATTTAGTTGCCTGCATTTTAATGGTTATTATGACAATTGGTTTTGTTATTTGGTTTAAAAGCAAGTGATTTTTAAAACTAATTAAATGGCTTTTATAAAAAAATATTACACTGCTGAGATAAGTAAAATCTTATAATCAGCCATTCCGACTTTCGAAATTTAAAGAGAGATTTTTTTGTTTAATAACTTTTGCCTTATTAATATTTTATTTAAACAAAAGCATAAAAAAGTAACCAAAAAGAAACAATTTGTTAAAGGTTTGATGTTATTTTTTTATTTTATTTGTACTCCAAATTTTTTTTTAATCAAAACTAACTAGCTATGAAAAAAGTAAAAAAACTAGGTTTCATCCTGCTTACCTATTGCATTAGCTTAGCGGGTACAGCTCAGGTAAATCTTGATTCTTCCATAAAACATGAACTAGCCATAGATAAGAATACGCCCCTTATCCAATCAACTTTAACTCCTTTACTCGTAGCCAGGTTTGGTGGTGGTTTTGCTTCCATGATGCAAAGGGTTTCTGGAGTTTATGTAGATAAAAGTTTTACTACTATACGTGGCCTTGGTGCAAGGTATTCAACCCTATACCTTGATGGCATACAGTTGGGTGTAACCGAACAAAGCCTGAAAGCATTTTCCCTGAACTTTATTCCGGGTTCTGTAATAAACGATTTGACCGTATATAAAACGGGTGCTGCACAGAATTCGGGTGAATTTGCAGGCGCTGATGTTTCGGTAAACAGCAAATTCGCCGTTCCAAAAAATTTTGATTTATTGTCATTCAGTACAGGTTTTGCCGTGAACACTGTATTCAAAGATTTTTACCAGGATGTTGGTTATGGTCAAACTTTTGCAAGCTATTTTGGCTACTCAACTAAAAGCAGAGAATTCATTAACGATATTCCGGGTTATAAAGAAATTCAGGCTTTGCCTAGAAACGCAGCCGCAGCCGAGGGGCGTAAACTGCCTAATAACTGGGACTGGAATAAAGTAACGGCGATCCCGGACATTAGTTTGACCTATAGGTTCGGCAGGATTTTCAAATTGAAAAATGGCGGAGAAATAACCACCACCAACCTTATTTCATATTCAAGGGCCATGCAGGATGTTTTCTGGAACCGGTTTAAATATACCGGTTATAAAACAGATGCGGGTACCGTTGTAAGCAGTACCGAACAATCTGCTGCTACGGATGCCGTAATGGTCATCAACACTTCAGTAGCTTTATTAAGTAACTGGCAATACAAAACCGGCAAACGCAACACCTATAGCTGGTCGAACCTATATTCGCATATAGGTGACGAAATTAACCTGGTGAGGTCATTTCTGAGTTATCAAAATTATACAGAGGCACTTGGGGGCTCCATGGGATTATTGGCAAGGGGTACTTTCCTGAGCAGGTTAAAGGGGGAATATAATTTAGGTGAAAAAAATAACCAACAATTAAGCTGGGTGGCAGGATACGCCATTTCCGGGCGAACAGAACCGGATACCCGCCGGTGGGGCGGTTCTAGAAGCTATAATGATTCGGCTTCAGAGTACCTTCAATATATTCCCGAGAGTTCCAAGGCTGATCAGGGGGCACGTTTTGGCGCCAATATGACAGACCATACATACTCACTCAGGGGCGACTATACCCTAACCACAAAAAAGAACTGGCTATGGAATGCAGGGTTTTACAGTGAGTATAATGACAGGATTTTTGATGCCAGGCTGCTGACTTTTGCTAAAGATAATTTTACAAATCCCGACCTGCTTTTTGTACCCCTTCAAAATATAAGCACAAATTTTGACGCGGTGAATATCGGGCCCAATGGCTATTACCTGGTTGATGGAACTAGCCCCCTTGATAACTATACA
>JBGSIG010000503.1:0-3591 GCA_041742655.1 Ferruginibacter sp.
CTAACGTCGAGCCTTGTACGCATTATTTGCTTAACGGTGGTATCGCCGAACTTTCGGATACCTTTTAGTATTTGCTTCTCGGCACTTGATGCTTCATTGTCGGGTAATAAATCGATGGCGTAATCAAGTTGGTTATTGTCTAAAGTAGAGGAGTTTTTTAATGAAAACTTTTTTTCTATTCCGTCACTAAACCCAACCATTCTTTTGCTTATACCATGAAACAAATGGCTGAAAATTTCGACTACTATCGATGCGGTGGAGGCAAACCATACTTTGTGGTGAGTGGCCCAAACTTTTGGCAGCACTTCTGCAAATAACACAATCAAAAAGGTAACCGTACAAACTTTTATCAAAAAGTTTACTAAAAAACTTAATTGAAAACTTTCCAGCAAGCCATCCATTACAATATTTAAAATTAATATGATGCCGATATTTACAAAACTATTGGCAATAAGCATGGAGGCCAATAGAGTTTTGGGCTGCTCAAGCAACGAAACAATACGCCTAAAAGAGGGTTGACGCTTTGCTTTAAGCAAATTAATGTCTTTATAAGTAAGAGCAAAAAAAGCAACTTCGGCACCTGCCAAAAAAAAGGAAATCGCAAATAATACAAAAGCGATTAATGTAAGTATTAAAGAAGCTGCAGGAGTTATTGCCAGCAAAGGGAAATGTAAATTCAGCGTAAGTGCAGAGACCGAATGGTAATCCAAAACTGTTAGTATTAGTGAATAATATTTTGAAATAGAAAAGCTACATGATTTAAAAAATACCTAGAAAGGTAACCTTTCAGGGCCATCTTCTATAGGTGGAATATCTCCGTCCAGTCCATCTATTCCTTCAATCTGTCCGCCAGCCTGGCTTCCGTCGTTTCGTTTATCTAACATAATCAGGTTATCGCCAATTACTTCTGTAGCAAATTTTTTGTTTCCTTCTTTGTCTTCCCAGCTCCTGGTTTTTAATCTTCCTTCAATATAAACCAAACTTCCCCTGTGTAAATATTTTTGAGCAAGTTCTGCCAATCCACGCCAGAGCACCACAGTATGCCATTCAGTTTGAGAAATTAGTTTTCCGCTTCTGTCTTTATAGGTTTCTGTGGTAGCCAACGAAAATTTAGCTACTCCAATATTGCCTTCCAAAAATTGCATATCCGGGTCTTTGCCTAAGTTGCCCATTAGTACCACCCTATTTACGCCTCTCATAATCCTAATTTTAATGCTGCATTTAATAGTTCTAAATCAAATTTAAAGATACATTTTTATCTTTCAAATAGGAGCTGATAAATTTAGGAAAAGGAAGCTTTTCGAGTTGCTGACATGTAAAAGCTTCATATCCCTTAACCGGAAATGCTTTTGCTATTTTAATATTTATGAATTGCCCGTGTATTATCTGGTGAGTCAAAAGTTGCTTATAACTGGGTGAAACTTGCGTTATTTCATACTTATTTTTGCCAAATAATTCAACAACTTTTTGCTGGTGTTTTAATTTTTCAATCGTCAAAGCGATGTCATTTTCTACCAATACAAATTCATATAAGTTCTCCCAGATATCTTTAGCCCCACGCTTGCGTAGATATTGCTTTCCCTTATACTCAATAACCAGGTAATAAAACCATCGGCTTTTCTTAACAATTTTCTTTTCCTTTACCGGAAGCACGTTTACCAATGATTTATTAAATGCTTTACACCTGCTTTTAAATTTACAAGCTTTGCAAAGCGGCAACTGTGGCTTACATATAACAGCACCAAAATCCATCAATGCCTGGTTGTAAACACCGGGCTGCTTTTTAACCAGTAACTCATTGGCTAAGTTTGTAAACATTTGTTTCCCTTCTGTACTGTCGACTGCGGTATCTATGCCGAAGTAACGGGATAGCACCCGAAAAACATTTCCATCTACAACAGCGTAGGGAAGGTTAAATGCAAAAGAGGAAATAGCCGCAGCGGTGTACGGCCCAACACCCTTTAACTTTAGAATTTCCTCATACGTTCCAGGAAATTGTCCATTTAATTTTTCTGAAATGAATTTGGCCGAAGCAATTAAATTTTTGCAGCGGGTATAATAGCCCAGTCCCTCCCATAATTTAAACACCTCATTTTCAGGAGCCTTTGCCAATTTATGTACAGTAGGAAATGCTTTGATAAAACGCTGATAATATTCAAGCCCCTGATCTACCCTGGTTTGTTGTAAAATAATTTCGCTAAGCCATACTTTATATGGATTTTTTTCTCCCTTCCAGGGCATTTGCCGGTTATTATCCTCAAGATTCCATTTTAATAAACTATTTACGAAAAACTGGTTCTGTGTAATCTTGTTCATAATCACCCAAATTTCAGTTAAATTGATTAGTCGTGCAGATTTTATTTCTAATTATTCATTAAACGTTCACAATCAATTTATTAAGTATATTTTATAAGCTGTTCGACCGTTTAAAACCACCTGAATTTGACAATTATGGCTTTATGGTATTGTTATTTCCAAATTATTGTTCTATATTTCTGATAGTTAGTCATTTATAAAATTTATAAAATGAGAAAAGCAGACCTTATTTCCGAAATTTCTGATAAAACAGGTATTCCAAAAGTGGACGTTATGGTAACGCTGGAAACGATGTTTAAAGAAATAAAGCAATCTTTAATATCAGGTGAAAATATTTATATACGTGGGTTTGGTAGCTTTATCACCAAAAAGAGAGCCGCCAAAATTGGCAGAAATATAAAAAAGAATATAGCCGTAGAAATTCCTGAGCATTATGTGCCAGCATTTAAACCGGCAAAAGAATTTGTTCAGGAAGTGAAAAATAAAAACTTTCCGCCCAGCGAAACCCCCGTTTAGCGTACCTTTGCGCCTCAATAATTTTGTGTGAAAAAACAACAATTTATACTTACGGGCGCAGGTTTATTATTAATGGCTTCATTACTAATTTTTGGCAGCACTGTAACAAAAAAAGACGATTCTCCTATGACAGGGGTTTCAAAACCTGTTTCCCCTCAATTTGATTTTGAAAGTTATTTGCAAAAAGCAAAAAACAACCTGCCTGTTTCTCAGCAAAATTACCTTAACACCCTGGAAAACAGTGTAAAAAGAGGCGATGTAAAAGCTCAGCAGATAAAAAATTATGACCAGTTAGCAATTTTTTGGGAAGACTCTTCTCATCAACATGATTTATACACGTATTACCTTGCACAATCTGCGAAGTTGGTAAATTCTGAAAAAAACCTCACCTTTGCCGCCCAACTGATTTTAAAGGACCTTCGTAATGAAGAAGATATTGCGAAAAGAGGTTGGAAGGCCGAACAGGCCATAGAGCTATTTGAAAAGTCTATTACACTCGATCCAACTAATGATAGTTTAAAAGTTGGATTGGGGAGTTGTTACATTTTTGGGAAAGGAATGACAGGCGATCCCAAGGAAACCATGAAAGGAATCCAGGAGTTATTGCAGGTTGTAAAAAAGGATTCTTCAAATATGCAGGCGCAACTAATTCTTGGTATTGGCGGGGTTATTTCGGCACAATACGATAAAGCGGTTGACCGTTTACAAATAGTTGTAAAAAATGAACCTCGCAATGTGGAGGCAGTTTCATGGTTAGCT
>JBGSIG010000504.1:0-3590 GCA_041742655.1 Ferruginibacter sp.
ATACAATGGCCAGCGTAAATTGAAGAGCTATAAAAGCGTTGCGGACACCACGGTTGTTGCCCGTATTAGCAATGCTTCCTTTTATTGCGTCGGATACTTTTACTGAAATTAATTTTATTGCAGGTAATGTACCTGCCGCAATAGTTATAACAAAAGCCACCATAATAAATAATAAAACAAACACCCAATCGTCACGCAGCGATAAAGAGAGGTCGCCAAAACGGCTGCCATACAGCTCGTTTAACTTGGGCAGCAAAATACTATTGAATAAAATAGCTGCAAGTAACATTGACGAGAAAACGATCAAAGCATTTTCGAGACAAAATTGTTTGATGATATTTATTTTGCTGCTGCCGACAATTTTTTTAACCGCCACTTCCCTGGTGCGGCTGTACATATCTGCGGCATTCAAATTCAGCAAATTTACCAGCAAAATCAGCAGTATAAAAATGGCCGTGGCAACAGAACCAGTGATGATGACATTTACTACCGGCCCGGCTTCATTGCGCATATTGCTGAAAGCCACCGCCCGTACTTTATCAGCATTTCTGCCTTCCGCGTAATTTAAAGCTACCAGCCTGCCTACCTTTTTGTCGAACGCTTCAACATCTGCGCCCGGTCTCAACTTTAAAAAATTCAATGCAAAACCATTGTACCAATTTGCCATATCCACAAAATCAGCGTTGGCTTTTAGTAACCCGGTGCTTAAAAAAACTTCTCCTTTTACCGAACTGTTCGTGGGAATATTTTGCATTACTCCGGTAACAGTTAATGGGATGGTATCAAAAGCAGTGATGGTTTTACCAACCGCATTTTCATCTCCAAATAATTGCCGGGCAATGGTTTCAGAAATAACAGCGCTGTACTTTTCTTTTAGTGCTGTTGCTGTATTTCCATACTTTAAAGGAAAACTAAAAACACCGAAAAAACCGGTGTCTACAAAAACAGTTTGTCCCTGAGCTTCCTTTTCATTGTATTGCAACCAGGGATTATCAAAGGTCTGCGCATGTGTGCCTGCTTCCACTTCAGGGCAGGTTTTTAAAATTTCATCCAGCAAAGGATAGGTGGTTTGCATGTATTCGCTGCCATTTGCACTGGTTGATTTTAGATAGTACATCCTGTCTTTATCACGATGCATACTATCGGCAGTATTATACATGTACACCCCCACCATCAATGCCATTACGCTTGCCAGGCCAACAGACAAGCCAATTATGTTTATGGCACTAAATAATTTATTTTTCCATACCTGCCTAAATGCTGCTTTTATGTGTATGTTGGCCAAAATAAAGTTTTAGGTGTTGTGGAATAGGCATCATGCTATACCAAAATGTTTTCAGTTACTGTTTGTCCATCAAGCATTCGGATGATGCGATGGCTATACCTTGCATCATGCTCACTATGCGTTACCATTATTACTGTGGTTCCCTGTTCATTCAACTCAGTCAGCAACTGCATTACTTCATTACCATTGCTGCTATCCAGGTTACCGGTAGGCTCATCCGCTAAAATTAGTTTTGGATGATTTACCACTGCCCTTGCCACAGCAACTCTTTGTTGTTGTCCCCCGCTTAACTGTTGAGGGTAATGGTTTCTACGATGCATTATCTGCATTTTATCCAATACTTCTTCTACTCTTTTTTTGCGGTCGGCTGGTTTTACGCCCGTATAAATAAGCGGGAGTTCCACATTTTCAAATACTGTCAATTCATCGATCAGGTTAAAACTTTGAAACACAAATCCAATATTGTGTTTGCGCAGGTCGGCTCTTTTGCGTTCATTAAATTTTGCCACTTCAATGTTGTTGAACATAAAGCTTCCGCCATCCTGGTCATCTAACAAACCAAGTATATTCAGCAACGTACTTTTACCACAGCCCGACGGGCCCATAATGGCAACAAACTCTCCTTCTTTAATGTTGATAGAAAGGTTGCTAAGTGCCACTGTTTCTACCTCTTCGGTACGATAAATTTTTTCAAGATTTTGTATTTGTATCATTTTTTTCTGGTTGATGTTTATATAAATAAAAAAAATTATTATAAAATAAATCGGCTAAATGGTACCAGTGGCAGTTTATAATCTGCCAACGGTTCTTTTGCATTGTCACTAACATCGCTCTTTTCTTTGGCAACCACTGCTGCCTGCTTTTGAGCAGCGGCGGATGGGGCTGTTTTTTTTACCTGTACGCAAGTATCTCTTGAAGGTAAAGGGTCGCCCCCATTTTTTATAGATATACTTTCCTTTGATGAGGACAATACGTACATTGCTAATACAAGCAACGGCAGTTTAATTAGTTTGTGTTTCATAAAAAATATTTAAGCCCCTTCATGAACTACGTTCGTTCTCTTGCAGAGAACCCCAAATAGGAGGAACTATACGCTTATAATTAATGAAAATGATTTTATCATGATCCAGGATTTTATTTTTTCTATCCAATTACAAAATGTATTCCCCCGATTCAAATTATTAAACTCCTTTCAACAGAACAGCAAGTTAAATTTCGAAAGCCTTCTTAAAGTTCCCCTTCGGAAAATTTATGGGGCTGTATCTTAAGGCTTTTTCAACACCAGTTCCTGTATGTTGCCATAATTTTCATAACTGCTGGTAATCACTTTTTCACCTTCTTTTAAACCCTGCAACACTTCGTAATAATCCGGGTTTTGATTGCCCAGTTGAATGTCTACTTTATAAGCCATGGTACCGGCTTCATTTACCTTAAATATCCAGTTGCCGCCGGTTTGCTGGTAAAAACCACCCTTACTAACCAATAAGGCATTTCTTTCGTCACTTAATGTAAGATGTATTTGCAGCGTTTGCCCCAGCCTCAGATTTTTTGGTATGCTGTCATTAAATACCATATCCACCTGTATTCTTCCCCCGGTTACCTGCGTATATATTTTCTTAATGGTCATTTTATAATCTTTTCCGCCAATAGGGCAGTTACCCCCAAGCCCGATAAATATCCTGGAACTATAATGTTCATCTACATTTACTCTTGCTTTAAACCCACCCAATACATCAATCTGTCCAAGCCGTTCACCTTTGTTTTTATTTTGACCAATTTCGGCATCAAGTGTTGTAAGCTGTCCGTCAACGGGAGACCTCACAATTAGATCGCCTACTTTTTTACGCATTAACTCCAAAGTGTTTTGCATTCTTGAATACGATTCTCTCGATTGGCTTACCTGCAATTTCATTGAACTTCCATCTTGCTTTAAAATATCTTCTGCCAATTGCCTGCGGGCTACCTGGTAGTTGTATAAATTAAGGCTCGATTCATATTCCTGTTTGCCAATTACTTTTTGATCGTACAATTTTTTGTTCACTTTATACAACCGCTCAGCTTCCTTTAATGCATTTTCTGCATCAGCCATTTGCGTTTGCCGGTTAATTGAATTTTGTTCTGCATTGTTGGTGGTATTCTGCATTTGAGTCAACACCTGGAACACCGAAGTTTCCTGGTTGGCAAGATTTAGTGCCAGGTCTGTATTGCTCAATCTTAGTATCGGTTGATTCTTTTTCAGGATGGCTCCATCTTCCACAAATTTTTCTTCTACCCTTCCACCTTCCAATGCATCCAGGTAAATTGT
>JBGSIG010000505.1:0-3294 GCA_041742655.1 Ferruginibacter sp.
AAAATTATCTTTACTGGCGTTCCAATATCACAGCCAATAGAAATTGCATCACTTACAATTGTAACATCCCCTACTTTATTGGGTCCATAGTGCAACAAAATGTAACCTTTATCAACCGGCCATGGAAGAATTCCTTTATTCTTAATAAAATTATCGTTTAATGCGATATCTGCATTTGAATTCAATAATACACTTCTGTTTGTTGCGGGTGCTGTGCTGGCTTCTTTCGGGGGTGCTTTTGCTAATGTCTTGTTACTGGCTACGTCAGATTTAGTGTCTGGATTGGCCTTAGCCGCCTTTATTTCAGCATCCCTTATTTTTTTTTCTGCAAGTGCTTTGGCGGCAGTTTCTTTTTTTGCTTCCTCTACTGCCCTTCTGATAGCTGCTGTAATGGCATTGCTTACTTTTTGCATTTGCTTCTTCTTGGCAGCCACCTGGTTGTTCAATTCTTTTCCCTGGGCTCTTAACTGTTTCACAACCTGGTTTCTTTCTTCCTTTTGAGTTTGTAAAACATTTACTTCTTTGCCTTGTATTTGCAGCACCGTACTTTTCTTTTCCTTATTGCCATTCAATTCATTAATGCGGCGTCGAAGCATGTCCTGGGTACGCAGAATATTCTCGCCCTGTATCTCCCTGTAATTTCTATAACTTTTTAAATAGGTGATTCTTTTAATGGCATCATTAAAGCTCGAGGAAGAAAATATGAAATTTAGAAAGTCGCCGCTGCTCCTGTTTTTGTAAGAATATACCATGCTTTTTGCATAGTCTTCTTTAAGGGTATCAAGCAGCAGTTGCATTTTACTAATATCCCGCTGAGATTTATAAATGGTATTGTCAAGCAGGTTAATATCACGGTTAATATTTTGTAATATATTTTCCTGGATATTTAACTTCCTGTTAATTATTGCCAGCTTGCTGATATTTTCTTTTGTAGTTTTTTTATTGCTATTAAGCAAGTTTTGTGTTTCTTCCAGTTCTCTTTTTAATTGCTGGCGCTGCTTTTCCAGTTCCTGTTGCTCACTTGTAGCCGGAACCTGCGCAAAACTGCCACTCACACCAAAAGTAAAAATTAAAATAAAAGTTACTGCTATTTTTATCATGTGCTGAATTTGCTGTATAAACAAAAATACGTCCTGTAAGTAAATAACACGCTGTTAAAAACCAACACCTGTGCGTAAATACAAATAACGCTTAGTTGTGTTTATAATTTGAGGGTATATTGAAAATTATAGACAAATTTTTGTTAAACTCCCATTGCTTAAAATTCAATTCTATATCGAGCTTATTTTTTTCTGAAACTGTTATAGAGCGGGATGTAGAAAAGTTTATTCCATTGTTACTTTCAAAATCACCGTAAGTAATATCGGCTGTGCGGTTACGGTTGATATTTACATCATCCAGTTTACTATGCACTACAAAATGATTGCTCTTATTAATGGTTAATAAATTTTTAAAATATTTTCCGATAGTGCCCAGCAATATTTTGGTGTCTGTTTCTTTGTAAGACACTACACTATCTTCAAAAAAAACCAGGTTTCCCACCAGTAAGTTTTGAAGTGTATTAAATTCAAATGGTATCTCGGTTACTTCCTGTAAATAATCAATCGATCTATATTGAACTTCTTTATTGATTTTATCAATTACGAATACACTGTCTTTATTTACCAACACCCTGAATGCTTCAATATTAAATACTGTAGCATAGCCAGATATCCAAATAAGGCTATCCTTTATAATTCGTATGTAAGCTGTAATGTTGGGCTGTTTTCCTTTGCTGCTCTCATAGTCAACCTTCACTTTTGCAGAAAATGTTTTAAAGTCATTTTCTCTGCTATGCAAGTCAGCCATTGCATTTTTAATTACTAAGATCGAATCAGCATCAGATGGGTTGGTAATGTTGACAGTTACGGTATCTTTTTTAGCTACTGCCGATTGTATTTTTTTTGCTGATTTACAACTACTAATTGATACAATACTCAGCAGTAAAAAAATTAATATACTTCCAAAACGGCTTTTCGAACAAACAAAAATCATCGGTTATAGGTTTTAATTTTTTCCAGTGTGGCCAAATCCTCCTTCGTTTCTTACAGTTGTATTTATTTGTTCAACCAATACGAGGTCTGCTTTTGTAACTGATGCGATAATCATCTGTGCAATTCTCTCCCCGTGTTTAATTGTTTGAGGCTCCCTGCCAAGGTTAACTAAAATCACTTTTATTTCTCCTCTGTAATCGCTGTCGATAGTTCCCGGTGTGTTTAAACAGGTTAATCCAAATTTTGCAGCGAGCCCGCTTCTGGGTCTTATTTGCGCTTCATAACCAGCAGGAAGTTCCATAAACAAGCCCGTGGGTATTAACGCCCGTTCTAAAGATTGCAATACTATCGGTTCAGTCAAATGAGCCCGCAAGTCCATACCGGCCGAACCAGCGGTTGCATATTCGGGTAATTGATTTGTTGATTGATTGATAATGTTGATAGCTATATTTTGCATAGGCGCAAAGGTAATGATGTGGGTATAATTTATTTCAGTTAGATAAATATTAACAGAACGCTTTTATTTTACTTTCTGCAACAAAATAGTCGCATAAGCTACAAGCCCCTCTTCTCTTCCGACGAAGCCCATTTTTTCTGTTGTGGTGGCTTTTATGGAAACATCATTTATTTCAATTAAAAGTATACCAGCAATTGCCTGCTGCATCTGGGGTATGTAGTCTTTTATTTTCGGTTGCTGCAGGCAAAGACTGGCATCAATATTTACAATGCCGTAGCCTGCATTTTTAATTAACTCAAAACTTTTACGCAATAATATTTTACTATCAATATTTTTTAATGAACTATCGGTATCGGGAAAATGAATGCCAATATCTCCAAGGCAGGCTGCACCAAGCATCGCATCGCAAATTGCATGTAGCAGCACGTCAGCATCGCTGTGGCCCAACGCGCCTTTATGATGATCAATTTTTATTCCGCCCAGCCAAAAATCCCTTCCGCCTACCAATTGGTGAAAGTCTACGCCGAAGCCAATTCTAAAACTCATTTTACTATTTTATTTAGAGTGTTCAAAAAAAAGATCACAAATGTACGCCTTAACAAGCTGTATTCTAACTGTGGGTTGCGCCTCGAGTATTATAGTTGTCTTTCACTTTCCTTACATCGGAAGTGACTAATGACTTATAAAAAACCGAAAGAGCATTTGCTAAAAAGAAAGAGCGCCCTGCACGCAGAACGCTCTTTTAAAAAAGATAAATAAATTATTTTGCTTCCGCAGCAGCTCCATTGCCGGTAGCGCCAAAGT
>JBGSIG010000506.1:0-6217 GCA_041742655.1 Ferruginibacter sp.
TACAGAAACAACCAGGAGTAAAAGTTTCGTTTTCATAATAATTTGTTTAAAAATTATTGTAAGATGAAGTTACTATTTTTGTGCCGTTTTATAAATACCGGCCATTATAACCTAAACTCATTTCACTTGGTAAATGTAGCACTTTATTAAGCATCACCTTGTTAAATAACTGCAAATAAACTAATGGTTGTTAGGTTTTTATTTTGGCCAAATGAAATAAAGATCAGGGACTTATTTTTTAATTTTAATAACAAATCAAGCATAAAGTAGATGAGTAAAGAAATTACCAGCAGGGCAGATGATTATTCGCAATGGTACAATGATCTTATTATTAAAGGCGGACTGGCAGATTACAGTGCCGTGCGTGGTTGCATGGTGATTAAACCATATGGCTACGCACTATGGGAAAATATGCGGAATGAGTTGGACAGGATGTTTAAAGAAACCGGTCATCAAAATGCTTACTTCCCTTTATTTGTACCTAAAAGTTTATTTGAAGCAGAAGAAAAGAATGCCGAGGGCTTTGCAAAAGAATGTGCTATTGTTACGCACTACAGGTTAAAAACAGATCCTGAGAATAAGGGTAAACTGATAGTTGATCCCGAAGCAAAACTGGAAGAAGAATTAATAGTAAGGCCAACAAGCGAAGCCATTATCTGGAACACTTATAAAGGTTGGATACAATCCTACCGCGATTTACCGTTGCTGATAAATCAATGGGCAAATGTGGTTCGCTGGGAAATGCGCACCCGTTTATTTTTGCGCACTGCCGAATTTTTATGGCAGGAGGGGCACACTGCCCATGCTACCAGGCAGGAGGCGATAGATGAAACGGTGCAAATGGTAAATGTGTATGCAACTTTTGCGGAACAGTTTATGGCTATGCCGGTAATTATGGGTGTTAAATCTGAAAGTGAACGTTTTGCCGGTGCAGAAGATACCTATTGCATTGAAGCCCTGATGCAGGATGGAAAGGCGTTGCAGGCAGGAACCTCTCATTTTTTGGGTCAAAATTTTGCCAAAGCATTTGATGTAAAATTTGCGGATAAAGACAATAAGCTCGATTACGTATGGGCAACCAGTTGGGGGGTTAGTACCCGCCTCATAGGTGCATTGGTGATGGCGCACAGTGATGATCAGGGCCTGGTATTGCCACCAAAATTAGCGCCCATCCAGGTGGTGATAGTTCCTATATTTAAAGGAGAAGAGCAAAAGCAACTCATTGATGAAAAGGTGAAGGCGTTGCAACAGGAATTAAAGAATGCAGGCATCAAAGTAAAATATGATGACAACGATAACAGCAGGCCCGGCTGGAAATTTGCCGAGTACGAAATGAAAGGCGTTCCCGTAAGAATTGCAATCGGCGCAAGGGACATTGCCAATAATGTAGTGGAAGTTGCAAGAAGGGATACGAAAGAAAAAATGAGTATGGGTTTTGACGGGCTGGCTGAAAACATCATTAACCTGTTAAACGATATTCAAACATCCATTTACAATAAGGCGAAAATTTTTAGAGATGACCACATTACCAAAGCCGACACATGGGTTGAATTTGTAAAATTGCTGGACGAAAAAACTGGCTTCATAGCAGCGCATTGGGATGGTACGCCTGCAACTGAAGATAAAATTAAGGAACTAACTAAAGCGACTATACGCTGTATACCCCTAAGCAATACCTTAGAAGAAGGCAAATGTATTTTAACCGGCAATGCAAGCTCACAAAGAGTTTTATTTGCAAGAGCTTACTAAGTTGTTTTCAATTTTAAAAAACCGCCTCACAATTAAATGAGGCGGTTTTTTTATTTCGATAAAGTATTTCTTGCAAGACTGTAGTACGCCAAGCTGTGCCGATTATTCGGAATAGAAAAAAGATTAGACTACAACAAGGTTAAGAGTGAATTGACATTTTGACCATTGACCATTCCCATTCACCTATTCCACCACAAGCTTTCTTGTATAAATACCCTCAGTTAAATGGGCTCTCACAGTATACACACCTTTCATAAGCCCCCGTAATGGTAAATTGTACACGCCATCAGACAAATTTGCGTCGGTAATTAATATCACTCTTTGCCCCAGCATATTTACAACTTCAATATCTGCCTTACTGGTGGAACCAATAATGAAGAGGTTAACATAATTTGTTGCGGGGTTCGGACTAACAGATAATGAAATACCAGAAGACTCGGCAACAGTTGCACTTTTTATGGCAGAAAACACCTGGCTGCTATCGTTATTTACCTGGCGAATGCGGTAATAATATAATTGTTTTGGCTGAACAAAATTATCCAAAAAGCCATAGTTGGTTGTCTGGGTAGAATTGCCTACACCGTCCACCCAGCCAATCTGGCTAAAGGTTGTACCATCAGTTCCGCGTTCAACAATAAAGCCTTTATTATTTATTTCAAGCAAGGTACTCCACGCAAGCTGAATATTTTTTTGGTTGGCCGTTGCTGTAAAGTTAGTTAACGTGATTACGAAACTAAAACCGGGAGGCACCAGCATATACTGGCCCAGGCCGGTAAAATTGCCGGAGTAGGTAATGTAGTCAGCCACCGAATCTTCCGTTACAGTTGGTGTAATCAATTCTCCATTCTCTTTAGTTATTGTACCGTTAAGGTCTACACCTTCCTTAACTTTTAGAATTTTTAACTTCAATTTGTTTTCGCCCCAACCGGTCATCTCCGCCTGTGTAAAATAAAACCTCGCCTCGTAAGTACTGGTTGCATCTGCTGTTGACGGGCTTAACTGGAACACTTTTTTGCTACGTAAAAAGCTACCCCCCGGCGAATTGATGGTGGTGGTACCATTGCCGGAACCGGAGACTCTTGCGGTAACTGCAGTAAGTTTATTACTGGCATTGGTGATGGTGGCGATGGCCTTGTTGTTGGTACTTTTAAAATTGTTGATACCGTTGCCCGGTTTAACATCGTAGGTGTAGCTGTTACTCACTGCTGTTTCTACATGAAATGGGGTAGCAGTCAGTACAATATCATCTACATTAAATCCGGGGGCTACCCCTGTAGTAAGAGAACCTGTTTGCCAATAAAAATCGATATTGAATTTTGTATTGTTTAATACGGCTGGCGCTTTTATAACCGGAGCTTTAGTTAGCAGAGTGCTATTGCTGCTGTATGGTCCATACCCGGTTGGGCCGCCTGAACTGCCAAAAAAGTAGAAGGGCCCAAACGGACTAGCTGCATTGGTATAAGTCAAATAGGCCTCATCGTTATTTTGCAAACCCCTCACTTTATATTTAAAACTCAGGCTGCCGATAGACATTACTGAGCTACCGTCAATTATCGGCGATTGCAATATAGCCGCTCCGCTAACTCCTTTATTATACGTGTTGGGTTTGGCCAACCGGTCGCTGGTAATATGTGCAGCGTTGCCCGAGCCTCCGGCATCACCGTTTGCACTTGCCACAAATAGGTTGGTATAATTGCTGGTGGTCAATAGTCCCCAGCCCAGGGGTAAACCAAAATTGCCCGTTGGATTTTCAAATTTCTCATCCAGCAGGTTAATGGTATTTTCACCTATCCTGATATTGTCATCATCAGCAATTGTAATGGTAACCGTCTGTGCATCTGCACCAGCTATCACGCCACTGCCTGCAATTGTATATCCAATAACAATAGTGCGGTCAATGTCTGTTTTTGCATTATCGAAAATGCGGATGTTAACGGGCTTCGAGCTTTCACCCGCAACGAACGTTGCAGTAGCCGGGGTCAATAACTGGTAATCGTCACCCCTAACTGCTGTGCCGGAAAAAGTAAAATTAACTGTGGCGTTTCCCGTTGCCTTATCTTCAGCATTTAAAGTAAGATAAACATCTTTATAACGGGGGTAGGATGTGCTGGAAGCAGTTTCCTGTTCAGTCAATTCGCCGGAACAATTGGTAAATGAAATTCTGTTAGTGGCCGATATGGGCACGCCGCCCACCGGTGATATAGCAAGAGAAACCCGCCGTGGGCTGTTAACCATTACCGTTTGCATCCGGGCCACCTGGTCGGCTGTAAATGTATTTAGTTTTACATCATCAGTATAATCCATGAAATTTTCAAACATCTCATCCGGCGTGCCACAGCTATTGGATTTGGGGTGGCTTGGCGTACCCCTGTTTTGAGCAAAATGAACCGGGGTATCATCGCAAAAATCATTGCCACAGTCGGTGTCGCCCCAAATATGTCTTAGGCCAAAAAAATGCCCGAGTTCATGGGTGAGTGTTTTACCCAAACCGAAGCCATTGCCGCAATCTCCGGGCTCAAAGGCACTACCGATGGTGCTTGTAGCTACTACAACGCCACAGGTTTGATCGGTTTCGCCAGAACTAAGCCCTGGTAAACTTGAACTTAACGGAAAGGTGGCATAGCCCAGCAAAGTATTGGTACCGCGGTTGAAGCTGGGAACAATCCAGATATTAATGTAATTATTGGGGTTCCAGATAGACTGTGGTTTTACGGTTTCATCGATATACGACGTTTCCCATCCTGAGTCATAATCCGTCCAGTTTTGTGTATCAATATTCAGCCTGTCAATACCCGGTTCTGCCATTGTATTGCCAGCCATATTTGTCGTTGCCAGCACAAACTGAATACCGGCATCAGCGGATACTAAATAAGGGCTGCTGGTTTTGTTGGCGAAATTTTTATTTAATTCCAGCAGTTGCTGTTGAATAAGGGCAGCGCTGAGATTAGGCGAGCTCCCTACGGCTTCGCCTTTGCTGATAATGTGAAATACTACCGGCACAGTGTAGGTTTCGATCAACTCCCGCTGGGCCCTTCTCTCCTGTTTTTTTCTGCCAAGCCATTTTTCAAATTCAGCATTTGTTTCAGCACCGGGATGTTTTCTTCTATACTCCTCCATTACCTCTACAGTATAGCAGCGGATAACATTTCGGTTATTGAGCAAGGGGAGTGTTTGCGCATTGGACTTTTGACTGGAAGCTAAAAGAAATGCCGTAAAGGCAAACAGGTAAAGTTTTTTCATAAATTAAAATGCAATATTAATAATTAGCCAAATGTAATGTACTGTAGGCATTGATAAAATAATCACAATGTTTAAGGGTGTCTTTTTCAATCCGTTTGCTATCAGATGCCACTCGCCCTAAAGGTTGCCATCCCTTAGCATCACCTTTTATATATGAAATTACGCTGTTGAAGGATGGCAATCTTAAGATACTTAACAATGCACCCAATTTAATTACGTATTTTTTGAGTATTCGTATTCCCTTGTTGATAAATAATTATAGTCTTCCAGTATTTTTTCCAAAAAATCAATTGCATACATATCACTGGATACTTTTAAAACGCTTTGTACTTTATAGGCTACTTTGTTGCACATATCAAAACGATTATTTTTTACCGTCTGGTTTATCACATTCTTAATGGTATTGATATCCCTGTCGCTTAGCCGCATTACTTCGGGAAATAATACTTTATAGCCTGTTTCGCTTACCTGCATAAAAATGGTATCATTTACGCTTAAATCCGATCGGGTGTTTACCACCACTGTTTCGGCCACTATATCGCCAAGGCGCTGGTTCTTTGACGAAATGGCCATCACAATAATTGACGTAATACCGCCAATAAATAGCCATAAAAACCCGGTATAACCATTGTTCCAAAAAAGAGTGAAAATAATAAAGGCCCATTCGTAAAACCGCATGAACCATCTTAGCAGGTATTGCCCAAGGGTGGGTTCTCCTCCATCCAGGCTCACTACTTTTATTTTCAAAATTTTTTTACCCAAAGTTTGTCCATTCATTAATATTTCACTCGCCGTTGTGTAAAAAAGGGTAGGTATCACCAGTACTATTAATACTAAGCCTTTGCTGCCTTCGCCTACCTTAAAGCCACCATAGAGCAGGTACAAAATGCTGAACATATATAAAATGAGTAATACGAAATCGACAATATAGGCGAATAGCCTTTTATAAAATTCGGCAATTTCAAATTCTATGTCAATGTTAAAAGGCGTAGCTATCTGTATCACGGGCATTGTACAAATTACCTATTTAGTTTTAGAAATAAAAAAAAATTATACGCAATATCATAACAACCGTTTCTGCGTTATCCATCTGGCTGGTTTTATAAATTAGATTTCCCTTTAAGGTGTTAAGACGTTTTTTATTTTGCCGTGAAGAAGGTAAGATGTCTTTTTTGCTTTGAGGCGTCAAGACGTTTTTTTTCTTTGATTTCTTAGCGCCTTAACGTCT
>JBGSIG010000507.1:0-4341 GCA_041742655.1 Ferruginibacter sp.
CTGATTTTACTTTTAAAACATTCATTTCAAGAGCCACATTAGAAAGTACATCACTGAAGCCAGGCGATTGGGATAGTTGGAACAATACCAACGGCGCAACACAATTATTTGTGAAACTTTCTGCGGGTACCTCGGTAGCAAAAGTGGAGACTGCTATGAATGCAATGATAGACAGGTACGATAAAAAAGAGCCGGGCGACAATAGCAAAAGCGAATGTAAACTACAACCACTAAGCGACCTTCATTTTAACGGCGATTACGGCGGATACACCAATGCGATTGCGAACAGGCCAACATTGTACAGCCTGTTGGTGGTTGCAGCTATTTTATTGTTGCTGGGTTGTATCAATTTTATCAACTTAACCACCGCTCATGCGGCGCAACGGGCAAAGGAAATTGGCATCCGCAAAACCATGGGCAGCTCCAGAAAACAACTGGTGTTCCAGTTTTTGAGCGAAACATTTTTGTTGACTTTAATCGCAACGATTCTTTCAGTGTTGCTTGCGCCGCTTATTCTACAGGCATTCTCTGGTTTTCTTCCTGCTGATTTGCATTTTAAAGAAATTGCAAAACCTGCCATTGTACTGTTTCTTGTTTTGTTGGTAGTGATTGTTACGGTTATCTCGGGCTTTTACCCGGCCATCATCCTTTCGGCATTTAAACCTGTATTGGTGTTAAAAAACCAGGCTTATGCAAACACACCTAAAACCCGCAATGTGTGGCTACGCAAATCCTTGACAGTTTCTCAATTTGTGATAGCCCAGGTTTTTATTATGGGTGTAATATTGGTGAGTAAACAAATTACCTATTCGCTCAACAAGGATATGGGTTTCAAAAAAGATGCTATTGTGTATGTGCAGACAAATTATTATGACACTGTAAAAAGCAACAAGTATACATTAATAAATAAATTGAATAACATCCCCGAAATAGCTATGGTAAGCCTAAGCACAAGCCCGCCATCAAGCGGCAGCACATGGAGCAGTACTATGAAATATAAAGATGGAAAAAATGAAATAGAAAATGATGTTCAACAAAAATATGCGGATACCAACTACGTAAAATTGTACCAGTTAAAATTTTTGGCCGGAAATAATTATGCAGCTTCCGACACGGTAAATGCATTTGTGATAAACAAAACCTATGCAAATGCGCTTGGCTTTAAAGATCCTCAGCAGGCTATCGGAAAGAAACTGGAATGGAGCGATAAGCAATTTCCCATTGCCGGTGTGATAGCTGATTTTAATCAGCATTCTTTGCATGAACCGGTAAAGCCCCTTGCCATTGGCAGTTGGAATGATCCTGAAAGAACGATCAGCATTGCTTTAGAACCTCAAAATGCAGATGGTACTTTATGGAAAAGTGGCATTGCCAAAATAGAAAAAGCATGGAAGGAAATTTATCCGAATGAAGATTTTGAATTCCAATTTTATGATGAAAGCATTGCCAAATATTATGATGCCGAAAAGAAAACTTCCAGCCTGTTGATGTGGGCTACCGGCCTCGCCATTTTTATTAGTTGCCTTGGTTTGTTGGGCCTGGTTATTCACACCACTACACACCGCACAAAAGAAATCGGCGTAAGAAAAGTATTGGGGGCATCTATTAAGCAAATTGTAACAATGATTTCAAAAGATTTTATTTTATTGGTGTTGGTAGCATTCGTTATTGCCGCACCTCTTGCGTGGATAGGTATGAATAAATGGCTGGAGAATTTTGCCTATCGTACTGAAATAAGCTGGTGGATATTTTTCTTGGGTGGCGTGACGATGATAATTATTTCATTGTTTACCTTATCGTTTCAAACAATTAAAGCTGCAACGATGAACCCGGTAAAAAGTTTACGGACGGAGTGACCCCCTCCGCACCCTAAAAGGGGAACCAAAATGCAGAACTTCTAAATATCAAAATGTTTTTAGAATGGAATAATCTTCGGATTAAACAGATTAAAGATAAAGGGCTGAAATGGAAGAGCAAATATTTATTAATGATTTAAAGCACCGCTTCTTCTCCTGCTGAGCGTAGCCGAAGCAAGGGTAAGAGGAAGGGTGAGGTATTAATTAACCATAAAAAAGATAACATGAAAAAAGTTTTTTTGATTTTGATGATCAGTTTTACTGCAAGCACATTATTTGCGCAGTATAACAGCAAAGAACCATTCTTAACAAAGTCGTTGGCGAGTGATGAAATTAAGAATGTTGAAGTAGAAACATCGGGTGGAAATATTTCAGTAGAAAGCGTGGCCGCAGGCCAGGCAAGAGTAGAAGTGTATATCTGGCCATCTAACCGAAACAACAGTGCTTCTGTATCAAAAGAATCAATACAAAAAACACTGGATGAATATTATGAGCTTAAATTAGATGCGTCTGGCAATAAACTTACGGCTATTGCAAAATCTAAAAGCAGGAACTGGAATTCTAAAAACTCACTGTCGGTTTCTTTCAAAGTATTTGTAACAGCAAATGTGTCCACTCATCTTTCTACAAGTGGTGGAAATATTAGCCTCGCTGCAATATCAGGTGAACAAAAAATTACAACGAGTGGCGGTAATCTCAACATACATAATGTAAAAGGTAAAATAAAAGGCACCACTTCTGGCGGCAATATCCAGGTAAAAGATTGCGACAATGATATTGACCTTACCACAAGTGGCGGAAATGTTGAAGCAAATAATTGCACGGGTTCAATAAAGCTGATTACTTCAGGCGGTAACGTAGAACTTGTAAACCTTAATGGCAATATAGATGCAAGCACCAGTGGGGGTAATGTAGCAGCAAATACCATAAGGGGCGAATTAGCAGCACATACTTCCGGCGGCAATGTTGATCTGTTAGGGCTTGCATGTAACTTAAATGCAAGTACCAGCGGCGGCGATATTACAGTAGCAATATCGGAAGCTGCCAAATCAATCAGGATCAGAAACTCTGGCGGTAAAGTTAGCCTTCAACTGCCTGCAGGCAAAGGGTACAATCTTGATCTGAGTGCAGATAAAATTAAAACAGACAATCTTACTAATTTTAATGGCAAAGCTGATGATGACGAAATTGAAGGAACCATCAATGGAGGTGGAACAAAAGTGGATGTTGATGCCAGCAGCGGCAGATTGGTTTTAACGTTTAGATAACGCAACCCCGCCAGCGTTTATAAACGCTTGCTGCAGTTGAATAAATACGGTAATTTATTTTTGAAAACATGCACCCTAACCAACCGCTGACGGGGCCGAAAGCCGCCGTCAGGGTTATAAATTTTTCCGTATGATAAAAAATTATCCGATAGCTATCGGATTCAAAACGGCCTTTCGCAGCATCTTTAAAAATAAGGGCACTGCTATAATAAATATTACCGGCTTATCTGTCGGTATTACTGCGGCGGTGCTGATAATGCTTTGGGTGCAGAACGAAATGAGTTTTGATAATTATCATCCCGGCTCAGAAAATATTTACCAGTTTAACACCAGTATTAAAGAAAATAACTGGGCATGGGAAACCACCCCATTGCTATTGGCCGATGCAGCAAAAAAAGACTTACCCGAAATAGAGAAAATAGCGAGGCTATATCCTGACAATACGCCGGTATTTAATATAGAAGGAAATCTTACCTACGAAAAAAAATGTGCCTATGTAGATGATGACTGGTTCAGCATTTTTAAATACGATTTTGTAGAAGGTAATCCTGCTGATTTTAGACAGGATCCTTACAGCATCATCTTTACAGTTTTCGGTGCAAAAAAATATTTTGGCAGTCGTAACGCAATGGGGGCAAGCATTCACATCGATAGCATGAATTACACTGTAAAGGCAATTGTTAAAGATGCACCGGCAAATTCCAGTTTTCAGTACCAGGCATTTCTGCCATTGGCCTCTTTATTAAAAGACCAGCAACGCAGGGAAAATGATGAGAACTGGGATAATTTTAATTACATCACTTTTGTAAAATTGCGCCCGGGTTCAAATCCATTATTGGCTTCAAAAAAAATCACGCACATTTTACCCGGTAACGATAAGGAAGCAACTGTTGTTAGCCTGGTGTCACTAAAAGATATTCATTTTGAGAACGGCATGCAGTCATCTGCGTTTGTACATGGCAACATCAATGCGGTATATATTTTTTCGATACTTGCTTTTTTATTGCTGCTGGTAGCCTGTATTAATTATGTAAACCTTACCACAGCAAAAGCAAGCTTGCGTGCAAAGGAAGTAAGCGTTCGAAAAATGGTTGGCGCCAATCGAATTCAACTTTTTTACCAGTTTATTGCAGAAGCATTCCTGGTAAGTTTTATATCGCTGATAGCAACGCTTATATTGATACAAATATGTTTACCCGCATTCAATACAGTATCAG
>JBGSIG010000508.1:0-2147 GCA_041742655.1 Ferruginibacter sp.
AAATGGCATCGCTTGGCGAACTTACCGCAGGCATTGCGCATGAAATACAAAACCCTTTAAACTTTGTAAATAATTTTTCGGAAGTAAGCAACGAGCTGTTAGACGAAATGAAAACAGCATTGGCAATAGGCAATACTGAAGAAGTAATAATGCTGGCGGATGATTTAAAACAAAACCTTGAAAAAATAAATCACCATGGCAAACGTGCCGATGCCATTGTAAAAGGAATGCTGCAACACAGCCGCAGCAGCAGCGGTGTAAAAGAACCAACAGACATCAATGCTTTGTGCGATGAGTATTTAAGATTGAGCTATCATGGATTAAGAGCAAAGGATAAACACTTCAATGCCAGATTGAAAACTGATTTTGATGAAAGTATAGGAAACATAAATATCATTCCGCAGGATATAGGAAGAGTTATTTTGAATTTGATCAACAATGCTTTTTATGTGGTGGATGAAAAAAATAGATTGAATATCCTGGGATATGAGCCGACTGTTTCTGTTAGCACAAGGCTCTTGACCCCCCCTTCGGGGGGCAGGGCGGCCGAAATAAAAGTTGTTGATAACGGCAATGGCATTCCCCAAAAAGTATTTGATAAAATATTTCAACCATTCTTTACCACCAAGCCCACCGGGCAGGGAACTGGATTGGGATTGAGTTTAAGCTATGATATTATTAAAGCACATGGAGGGGAGATAAAAGTGGAAACCAAGGAAGGAGAAGGTTCTGTATTTACCATTTATCTACCATTACAAAATCAAATATGAAATACACAATTATTTTTTTATTAATTGCAGGTCATTTTTGTTTGTATGGACAAAGTAACATCCCTGTTGCCAATGATAGCTTACCATCGAAAGGTATACTGCTGGATAAAGGATGGAAATTTCATACCGGTGATAAACCTGAATGGGCAATGCCAGGTTTTAACGACGAATCCTGGCAATCAATAGATCCAACAGCAGATGTTCATCTGTCATTACCTCAAATACCTTCTTCAGGTATAAGCTGGTTTCGTGTACACCTTCCTGTGAGTAAAGGGATTCAAAAAAAACAACTGGCACTTATCATACAGCAATCCGGTGCCTCGCAAATTTACCTGAATGGTTTATTGATTCAACAATTTGGCAAGCTGGATGCTGATCCTAAAAAAGTAAAGGCGTATGACCCAATGTTAAAAACGATCCTGTTGCCAATTAATGCAGATACAGCTCAGGTATTGGCAGTCAGGTTTGCGTTGGAGCCGGATGTACGTTATGTAACTATGTTTTATACAACCAATCCTGCACTTTGGGTAATGTTAAAAAATGCCGGAAATGCGCTGGATAGCGAAAGCGACAATGCATTATTTCAGAATACCTATAACGGTTTCATGTTAGGCTTGTACCTGCTTTTGTTTTTCATTCATTTTGCCTATTATCTTTTTCACCCTGCACACAAGGCCAATCTTTATTTTGCTTTGTATGCATTGTTTTCTCTTTTATTTATTCTCTGTCCTGTTTTTCTTGATCGTCATATTGTTGCCTTAAAATATTACTCATTTAGCCTGGCTCTTCTATTTGTGCAAATAAATATCCTGTTGTTAGTTACTGCAATCTACCAGCTTCTTGATGAAAAAAAAGACTGGCTATATTGGTCAATGATCCTCCTCTCAATTCCATCATTCCTTATCGGTACGTGGTTCTATGGCTGGGGCTGGCGCATTTCGGCCGATTTAATGGTCATCTTTGTTCAGTTAAATATTGCCCGGGTTACATTAAAGGCAGTAAAAAGAAAGAAAAAAGGTGCATGGCTAATTGCCGGAGGAGCCATTTTTTGTTTGCTACTGTTTGTATTTTTTGTGCTGACTTTAAGTATACGACCAGATTTACCAATGCTTGCAAATATCTTTTTTCTGCTTTCCGGATTAAGTATCCCGCTAACAACTTCTATGTATCTCGGGCTAGACTTTGGTTTTGTTAGTAATTCGCTTAAACAAAAATTAATTGAAGTAAACGATCTCTCCCAAAAAAATATTGAGCAGGAAAGGGAAAAACAACAAATACTATCAGCACAAAATAGTACACTCGAAAAACAAGTGACCGAACGAACTCTTGAGCTTAGTAACTCTTTAACAGAATTAAAAGAAACACAAAAACAATTAA
>JBGSIG010000509.1:0-3515 GCA_041742655.1 Ferruginibacter sp.
ATGAGTTGTTATGCTCCTGCATGGGTAAAATCAAACCAGTCAAGGTTTCCGAGGGCACAGAACAAAGACGGCAAGGGACTGGAAATATTGTCGGCATTTAGCAAAAATAATCTTGATGCAGACATCAAAGCTTTTGCTGCATTGATGAAACATATTAAGGCAATAGATAAAGCGCAGACAGTAATTATGATACAGGTGGAAAATGAAATTGGAATGCTTACGGAAGCAAGAGAAAGAACAGCCGTTGCTGATAAATTATTTGGTGAAGAAGTGCCGTCAGCATTGATGAGCTACCTAATTAATAAGAAAGATTCTTTAGTACCGGAATTAAAAGAGCATTGGTCAAAAAATGGTTTTGCAACAACGGGTAATTGGGAAACTGTTTTTGGAAAAAGTCTTGCAACAGATGAATTGTTCCAGGCATGGTATTATGCAACATTCACCGAAGCTGTTGCAGTAGCCGGAAAAAAAGAATATGCTTTGCCCATGTTTGTGAATGTAGCATTAAATCACCGGAATGTGGAGCCCGGCAAGTATCCCAGCGCCGGCCCTTTACCACATTTAATGGATATATGGCAGGCGGCTGCACCAACTATTGATATGTTATCCCCTGACTTTTATACTCCTAATTTCAAACTTTATAACGACCTGTACGTACGCAGAAATAATACACTTTTCATTCCGGAAATTCAGCTCGAACCATCTGATGCTGCAAAAGTATTTTACGCCATCGGGCATTACCAGGCCATTGGCTTCTCCCCTTTTTCAGTTGAATCTGCTAAAGACCCAACAACTGAACCTGTAGGAAAAAGCTATGCTATCTTATCACAACTATCTCCTGAAATTTTAAAATACCAGGGTACCGGAAAAATGGATGGTGTGCTGTTGGATACGCTGAATAAAAAGCAGGACATGGTGCTGGGCGATTATAAATTGTCCATATCGCATGATTATACATTAGGCTGGTCGCCGGAAGCGTCAAAACCTGGCTGGCCAATTACAGGGGGCATCATTATCCAGGTAGCGCCAGATGAATTTATAATTGCAGGTACCGGTATTGTCGTTACCTTTTCTGTAAACAATGCTCCAAAAATATCGGCAGGAATTTTACAGGCAGATGAAGGTATTTATATAAATGGCAAATGGCAGCCGGGAAGAAGAATGAATGGAGACCAGGATCACCAGGGCAGGCATATAAGAATTGCTGTGGATGAATGGAATATTCAACGGGTTAAATTATATCAATATCAATAAACAGGGTTTAAATTATTCTCAACAAATGAAAAAAATAAAATTCGTCCTGTTATTGCTGTATTGTCTTAATAACGCTTTAGCCCAGCTTACGGTAATTGACAGCGGCAAATATCCAAAACCTGTTACATTTACATCGCAACAGGCAAGTGAAAACATGATGCAGCAATTGGGTATAAAAAAATTAAGGCCCGGCCCAAGTGGAAATGAATCGGCACCCGATCATGCTAATTATGATGAGTCGCTTGCCAATCCCTGTCCAACATTGCCGGATGCGCTGGTTACAAATGCCGGTAAAAAAGTAACCAATCCAGAAATGTGGTGGAAAGAACGACGCCCCGAAATAGTCACCTTGTTGGAAACGGAAATGTACGGGCGTATTCCTGCAAAAACACCAAAGGTTACTTGGGAGCTAAAAGTTACAGACAAAGAATTTATTGGCCGCACACCGGCTATTGTGAAACAATTGGTGGGGCATGTAGACAACAGTGAATACCCTTTGATAAATGTTGATATTAATATGATACTAGTGCTGCCTTCAAATGTAAAAGGCCCTGTGCCTGTGCTGATGATGTTTGGCTTTCCAACTTTTCCTGCTCCTGCACAACCTTCACCTGCTGAGATGGAAAAATTAAATACCGCTTTTAAGAAAATGATGATTCAGTTTGATACCTCCTTGAAATCCATTTTCGATCAGTACCCGGTTTATAGTCCGGTTACAAAATTGGCCGGCCCTAATTTTTTTGCACTTCCGTCAGTAGACAATCTATCGCCCACCGAACAACTACTTGCAGCCGGTTGGGGATATGCAACCATTGAACCCAACAGCATACAGGCAGACAATGGTGCTGGTCTCACAAAAGGAATTATTGGGCTGGTTAACAAAGGTCAACCGCGTAAGCCCGATGATTGGGGAGCATTAAGAGCTTGGTCGTGGGGTGCAGGCCGTGCATTAGACTACCTGGAAACAGATACGATGGTGGATGCAAAAAAAGTGGGTATTGAAGGTGTATCCCGTTATGGTAAGGCTGCATTGGTTACGCTTGCATTTGATCAACGCTTCGCCGTGGGTTTAATTGGGTCTTCTGGTAAAGGCGGTGCTACTTTGCACCGCCGGGTGTTTGGTGAAGCTGTGGAAAGCCTTACCGGTAGCGGTGAGTTTCATTGGATGTCAGGAAACTATTTAAAGTATGGCGCTTCGGAAGCAAGTTTTGGAAGTAAAACAGGTTGTGACCTACCTGTAGATTCTCATGAATTGATTGCGCTTTGTGCGCCACGGCCAACTTTCATCAGTTATGGTGTGCCTGAAAAAGGCGATGCCAAATGGCTGGATCAAACAGGAAGTTACATGGCTTCAGTGGCGGCGGGATCTGTGTTTAAATTATTAGGGGCAAAAGACCTTGGCGTTTCCAATGATTACAAGACGGAAAAAATGCCGCCGGTACTTACTGGTTATATAGACGGGCAACTGGCGTGGCGGCAACACGATGGTGGCCATACCGACGGACCCAATTTTAAATATTTTATTCCTTGGGCAAGCAAGTGGTTAAACTATGAAAGAAAATAGTGAGTGGAATCGTGAATGGAAAATGATCAATCGTGAAATAATTATCGGATGACGCTTAACTTAACACTGTAACAATCTTCAAAGAAAATTTTTATGGTAAACTCAACTTCGTATAAAACAACTAAAACATACAGATGAAAAAAACAGGATTGCTTTTTTTATTGAGCCTCACAATGATGGCTTGCCGATCTCAATCGGGTAAACCCTGGCAAGGGAAGAAATGTGCAGTTGTACTCACTTACGACGATGCTATTGATCAACACCTGGACAATGCCCTTCCGATATTGGATTCACTTGGGTTGAAAGCAACATTTTATATCACTGCCTACTCTACTTCGATTCAAAAACGAATGAATGAATGGAAAAAGCTGCCGGGTAAAGGTTACGAATTAGGCAACCATACCTTATTTCACCCCTGCATTGGCGGTACTGGAAGAGAATGGGTGAAGCCGGAATATGATATTAGAAACTACAGTGTTCAGCGGATGGTAGATGAGACAAGAATGACCAACTTATTTTTGGAGGCGCTGGACGGAAAAACAAAAAGAACATTTGCCTTTACCTGTGGAGATATGAAGATTGGCGATTCTTCTTTCATCGACGGAATGAAAACTGATTTTATAGCAGCAAGGGCAGTAAGAAATGAAATGCACAAAATAAATGAAGTGGACCTCTACAATGTAGATTGCTACATGGT
>JBGSIG010000510.1:0-1857 GCA_041742655.1 Ferruginibacter sp.
AAAATGAGTCTTTTTCTTCTGCGGATTTAGCCATGGGTTAAGCATATATAATGAAAAGATATGATACAATTGATATAATTATGGTAATTTTAGTGACAGTCTTTATTGTTTATATGAAAGATAATACAGGACGACCGAAAATCTGCTCTACCGCATCGCATAACAACTCTGACGGGACAACACATACAGGAGCTTGTTTTTTATCTTTAAGCACAATAAATACTTCAGCATCATTGGTATTGAGTTTCACTTTAACCGGACAAGGTCCAGAGTGCATTTTGAAAACATCAAGTAAGAGGTCTAATCTGTCTTCCAATCTGTCTTTTTCAAGTAAATTAATTAAGCCTTGTGTAGCTCTGCGATCTCTAAGAGTAATCAGTGATTCCATTTTATCTACAATCAGGGTACATCGTTCTTCGCTGACATCTATTTTACCGGCAATCATGACAGGATCTTCATTCGCCAATAAGTGCATTACATTCTTATAGGTATCCGGCCAGATTAACGCCTCAATTGTTCCAAGCCAGTCTTCCAAAACAAAACTGGCATACCTGTCACCTTTTTTAGTATTTTTTAGTTTTAAGGCAGTGACTACTCCGGCCAAACGCACAGAACTCTGCTTACCTGATGCTTTTACTTCGTCTGTAGTTCTTGCACCCCATCTTTTTAAGTCTGTTTGAAATTTCTCTAAAGGATGACCGGAAATATAAAATCCAAGTGCTTCTCTTTCAAAAGATAATCTTTGATTAACCGGCCATTCAGGTTTTGCCTCTGCATTTTTTCTCTGAACAGGCAATGTTGCTTCAATTGAACCAAATAGTGACATTTGATTTGAATCTCTGTCTTTCTGTCTGCTTTGGGCAGCTTTCAGACTATCTTCCATTGCTTCAAATAATTCTCTTCTTGTACTTCCGGAGAAATCAAATGCACCGCATTTGATAAAGTTTTCAAGTACCCTTTTATTAAGCTGTTTAATGTCTACTTTGTTAATAAAATCTTCAAAGTCAGAAAACTTACCTTCAACTTCTCTGACTTCAAGTATTGCCTGTACTGCTTTTTCACCAACTCCCTTTATTGCTTCAAGTCCATATCGTATCTGTCCTTTGTTGACGGAAAATCCGGATAAACTTTCGTTCACATCCGGTGGCTGTACGACAATTTTTTGTTTGCGACATTCGTTGAAATTCTTCAGAGTCTTGTCACTATCTTCCATTTCAAGTGACATTAATGCTGCCATAAATTCGACAGGATAATGCGCCTTTAAAAATGCTGTGTGAAAAGAAATCATTGCATAGGCTGCAGAGTGACTTCGGTTAAAACCGTATCTGGCAAATGTTTCCATTTGATTGAATATTTCCTGAGCAAGCTTATTCTCAATATTTTTTTCCTTAGCCCCGCTTAAGAATCTGATTTTTTGCTTAGCCATCTCTTCGGGATTCTTTTTACCCATCGCTTTTCTGAGCAAATCGGCTTCTGCTAATGAATATCCGGCAAGCTCTCTGGCAAGCTGCATGATTTGTTCCTGATATAATATTATTCCGTATGTATCAGAAAGAATATTTTTCATTAAAGGATGCTCATATACTACCTTTTCGCGTCCATGCTTTCTTTCAATATAATGCTCTACCATTCCTGCGTCTAAGGGCCCCGGACGATATAGGGCTAAAATAGCCACAAGATCATTAAAGCAGCTTGGCTTTAAGCGCATTGTCATTTCAGTAATGCCGGTAGACTCAAGCTGAAATACACCTGTCGTATTGCCTGCACAAAGCAAGCTATAGGTTTTTGCATCTTCTAAAGGCAGTGCTTCTAGATCGACTTTAACTTTTTTGCTGTTTAAAATGATATTTAAAGCTT
>JBGSIG010000511.1:0-3849 GCA_041742655.1 Ferruginibacter sp.
GCTAAATAATCAAGGCATTGCAGTACAAAATGAGAAGGATCGTATAACAGGCAGGCCCTTGAATGATTATTAACTTTCTCCAGAAACATTTCATAACTAACACCGTCATGAAGGTCTTCTCCGGGATGAATTTCGTAACAAACATCCACGCCCTGTTCATCAAAATGATTCAATATGGGCAACCATCTTTTTGCAAGTTCATTAAAGCCAGTGTCTACCAAACCGGCAGGCCTTTGTGGCCACGGATAAACTGTATGCCATAATAGTGCGCCGCTGAAAGTGGCGTGGGCATTGAGTCCTAAATTTTTTGAAGCGATGGCGGCATACTTTAGTTGCTGCACGGCCCATTCCGTTCTTGCTTTGGGGTTGTTGCGAAAAGCCTCTGGAGCAAAGCCATCAAACAAAGCATCATAAGCAGGGTTTACTGCTACCAGTTGGCCTTGCAAATGTGTAGACAGCTCGGTTATTTGCAATCCGCAGCCATTTACTATTCCTTTTAATTCATCGCAATAGGTTTTGCTTTCTGCAGCCTTTTGCAGGTCTATAAGCCGGCTCTCCCATGTTGGAATTTGTACGCCTTCAAACCCGATACTTTTCGCCCATTTACAAATGCTCTCAAGTGAATTATATGGAGCCGCATCTCCCATAAATTGGGCAAGAAAAATGCCCGGGCCTTTTACTGTTGTCATATTTATTTGATTATAAAATTTGTTCTTAAACCTATTTAATTTTAGCAGCAAAAAGCTTGCAATTTTTTCTATATAACCAGGAAAAAATACCTGCGAAACGGAAGAAATCAGCAATCAAAAATCCGATAGCAATCGGATCCGACATTTCCTTTACACAGTATGATCAAACCATTTTTTATCTGACTGACTGCTTGCCACTACATTATCTATAAATGCCATACCCCTGATTCCATCTTCTACCGAAGGAAAATCAAGTGCTTCTTTTGACGGAGTTGTTCCATCAATTCTTGCCGATAAAGTCTGAGCAAAATTTCTATAAATATTTGCAAAGGCTTCCAGGTATCCTTCAGGATGACCACCCGGCGTTCGGCAACTATTTTTTGCAAAACTAGATAAGCCGGGATAGTTACCACCTGCCCTCAATATTTGCGTGGGTTGGTCAAGCCATTTTACCAGCAGCGTATTGGGTTCCTGTTGTGCCCACTCAATGCCGCCTTTTTCTCCATATACCCTAATTCTTAGTGCATTCTCTTCGCCTGCCGCCACCTGCGATGCCATTAAAACACCCGCTGCACCATTACTGAATTTCAGCAATACATTTCCATCATCATCCAGTGCCCGGCCATCTACAAGTATATTTAAATCAGCGCACATTTGTGTTATTTGCAAACCCGATACATATTCGGCCAAGTGGGCTGCGTGCGTACCAATATCACCCATCGCTCCGCTCTTTCCACTTTTTTTAGGATCTGTTCGCCATGCAGCCTGGGCATTGCCTTCTCTTTCACTTAACTTGCTTAGCCATCCCTGTGGATATTCTACCCACACTTTTCTTATTTTTCCTAATGCGCCTTCTGCACACATGGCCCTTGCCTGTTTTACCATCGGGTATCCTGAATAAGTGTGCGTTAAGCAAAGTATTAAACCGGTTTCTTCTACTTTTGCTTTCAACTGTCTTGCTTCGTCCAGCGTAAATGCAATTGGTTTTTCTATCACCACATGAAACCCATGGTCCAGCGCCATCATAGCCGGTGCAAAATGTGCAAAGTTGGGAGTAACGATTGTTACAAAATCTATTCTTTTATCGGCCGGTAATTCACTTTCCCCTTTTATGAGTTCATCATAAGTAAGGTAAGTACGTTCAGTTGGTAGAAAAAGAATCTCACCGGATTTTCGGGCAATCTCGGGGTTTATGCTCAATGCGCCCGCAGACAGTTCTATCAGACCGTCCATATTTGAAGCAAGGCGGTGAATGGCTCCGATGAATGCGTCTGTTCCGCCGCCAATCATGCCCATCCTTAATTTTCTATTCATAACATTATAATTAAAAGTGATTGTTTTTTTGTCAAATTACTGGAATCAAAAAGGAGAAAGGCCGGCCTCTTTATTCATATCAGCATTTCGTTTATTTCGAGGGCTAAAATTATCATTTTTATTTTAACAGATTGTTTAATTCGAAAATTAATAATCATTAGAAGTGAAAATAGAAAAATTAATGGCTCACGGGCATATCTATATTTTAGGTAAATGAAACTTTTTGGGGCTTCTTTAAAAAAATGTCAATGCGGATATATTTTTATTAATGATTCGATGTTTTATTTATATAAATACTTACCTTGTTACCTCATTGCTTAAAAAAACTTAACGACTATGCCTGCCAATATTCAGCGGAATAAACTTTTTGTAGCCAGTTGTATGGCTTTGTTAGTAACCTCACTTTCTTTTGGTATTCGTGCAGGTTTACTTGATACGTGGAAACATACTTTTGGCCTTTCTCAGGAACAGGTTGGTATCATTATAAGTACAGCTTTCTGGGGTTTCCCCCTGGCTATTATTGTAGGGGGAATGGTTGTTGATGTTATTGGGATGAAAAAGCTGCTTGTTGCAGCGGCAGTGTTTCATTTATTTGGCATTGCACTCACTATTTTCGCCACTGGCTTCTGGTCATTGTTTATTTCCACCTTATTGATTGGGCTGGGTAATGGAACGGTGGAGGCTGCCTGTAATCCGCTGGTAGCAAGCCTTTACCCTGAGAACAAGACAACCAGGCTTAATTATTTTCATCTTTGGTTTCCCGGCGGCATTGTAATTGGTACTTTGGTTGTGCGCTTTTTCGGAGTAAATATACCGGATACATTTTATCTCGATAACTGGAAACTGCTGGTTGCGGTAATGCTTATTCCAACGTTTATTTATGGATATCTTTTTAGTAAATTGGAATTTCCAGTTACTGAGCGTGTATCCAGTGGGGTATCAACGTCCGAAATGTATAAGGCATTACTTACCCCATTATTTTGGATAATGATCATTTTAATGTTTGGTACTGCCATTACTGAATTGTTTACTGGTCAGTGGATTGATGTATTGTTAAAGAATGTATCTGATAATGCTTTGTTATTACTTACAATTGAAACCGGCGTGATGGTTTTAGGAAGAGCTTTTGCAGGACCTGTTGTGCACAGGCTTTCGCCGTCAGGGGTGCTGTTATTCTCTTCAATATTTGCTGCACTTGGTTTATATCTTCTTGGCCATACAACAGGTAATATGCTTTTTGTGGGTGCATTTGTATTTGGTATTGGAGTGTGCTATTTCTGGCCAACGATGATTGGATTTGTTGCTGAAAATTTACCGAAAACCGGTGCCGTGGGTATGAATTTGATGGGAGGTGCTGGTATGTTTGCCGTTTCTGTATACATGATTTTTATGGGCGGCTATTATGACAGGCTGCTTGCAGCACAATTACCAGCCGGTGCAACAGTACAAGCTTATTCGGATGTGTCAGCAACACCTGAAATGGTTAATGCACTCAATGAAGCAAAAAAAGCTGCCGGTCCCGAAATTATCAATGCAACTTTAATAATTCCTATTATACTAATTGTTGCTTTTACAGCTTTATTCTTTTACATGAGGTCAAGGAAACAAGGAGAATCGCTGTCATTTTCAAATTCAATAAACTAAAATTTTATTTTATGCCGAAAAATCAAAACAGGCGCAATGCTATAAAGAATATGCTTGTTGGGTCTGCAGCCATTGGGTCTTCCACAATGTTATCGTCCTTTAATACCTGTCAAAATTCAACCGAAAATAATTTTAAATTGAAAGGTAATATCAATCATTCCGTTTGCCAATGGTGCTACGGTTCTGTACCGTTGGAAGAGTT
>JBGSIG010000512.1:0-3113 GCA_041742655.1 Ferruginibacter sp.
TAACTATTTATTGAAAATTTACCGCTTAATTAAAAATAGGTTTTAAATTGGGTGCAAAACTCATTGTATGTTTATTAAATTCAAAATAATATTATCAACTGCTTTTTTATTGCTGGGCATAAGTGTCATTAAAGCACAAACAGTACAGTTACTAAACTCAGGCACAAAAATATCTATTCGTGGTTTAAGTGTTGTAGATGATAATATAGTATGGATTAGCGGAAGGGAAGGCACCGTTGGGAAATCAACTGATGCCGGCGTTAACTGGCAGTGGATAAAAGTAAAAGGCTTTGAGCAAACTGATTTCAGGGATATTGAAGCGTTTGATGATAAGACTGCGGTAATAATGGGCATTGCAGAACCAGCCTATATTTTACGCACCACAGATGGTGGCGATACCTGGCAGACTGTGTATGAGAATGAAGCGAAAGGAATGTTTTTAGACGCAATGGAATTTAGCGATGATAAAAATGGTGTGGCAATAGGCGACCCGATTGATAACCGTTTTTTTATGACCCAAACTTTTGATGGCGGTAAAACATGGAAGGATATAGCATCACAAAATTGCCCGGTGGCAGATAGTGGCGAAGCTTGTTTTGCCAGCAGTGGTACCAACATCAGGAAGTTTGGTAAAAAGGAATTCGTTTTTATTACCGGCGGCTTAAAAAGCAACCTGGTTATCGGAAATAAAAAAATAAACCTGCCGATACTGCAAGGCAAAAACAGTACCGGTGCTAATTCCGTGGCAGTAAAAAACAATAAGACCATGATTGTTGTCGGTGGCGATTTTACAACAAAAGACAGCACCACTCAAAATTGTTGCATAACAACCGATGGAGGTAAAACATTTTCTATACCAGTAACTCCGCCGCATGGCTACCGAAGTTGCGTTGAATACATTGAAAAAACAAACTGGATCAGTTGCGGATTAAATGGTGTTGACATCAGCACCGATGAAGGAAAAAACTGGAACTGGATAAACAAAACAAGTTTTAATGTTTGCCGGAAAGCGAAGAAAGGAACTGCCGTTTTTTTTGCCGGTGATGGAGGGAGGGTTGGGAAGTTGGTGTATTGATACGGACGACTTGCCTGTTGTAAAATAATAGCTTCCAGTAGGGACTAATTTCCGCTCTTGTTCGTGCTCCACTTCTCAACCTAAACACAACAACGAATCTCGTGAGCCGACATTTGGTCTGCGACTAACGGCCGAAGCCTTAACCATTAAACCTTTAGAAGTCAGTAAAAAAGTATTCACGTTATTTTATTATGATTGAAAAATACAATAATGCCAGTTACCGGCTGGTTTTTCCATCAAGTAGTTGCAGGGGATGCCAACCTCTTCTCAACCTCGGTTGTCAGAAAGCGGGTGCAACAATTCGAAATACAAACAATTCTTATAATATTTTCAATTTTGATATCTATCTATTCAAAACAAACATTCCTAAAATAACCCTCAATATCTGGTACAAAGCATATATTCGTTTTTTTCTTTTTTACAAAGAAAGGGAGCTTATTTTTTCAACAACAATAATCGCAAAAAATGTAAAGATTTATTATGAGCATAAGACGCAAAACATTCTTCCAAGCGATGGGCTTTGTAATGTTGGCCGGAGCAGTATTGCAAGGATGTTCCGGTACATCAAAAACGAAAGCTAACAGCGTCGCCAAAAGCGACACTACACGAAGCATCGCACCATACTTCACTACCGCAACTACTGCAATAAAGACACCGGATACGGAAGGATTTATTCAACGTTGGTTACTCTTAGAACCTATTAGCAAGCCAAACCGCGGCAACACTGTTTTTACTGACAGTTACCTGAGAAAAACATTTGATACGCTGTATTTTCCCAACCAGTTCACTATGCTCCCTAAAAATGGAGAAAAGGTAAAAGTTGGAGAGCAGGAATTAACATGGCATGCATTGGAGAGTACTAATTTCAATGTCAAATTATTTCGTTTCGCCTATGGCTTAAGAAAACCTTATTATGGCGTTATCTTTTGGGCAGTAACAGTAATCAACAGTCCACAGGAAATGAAAAATGTTAGACTAGCAATAGGCTCAAATTCAGCATCCATGTGGTGGCTAAATGAAAAGGAAGCAGTGTTACTTTCTGGAGACAGGCGCATGGTAATGGATGATGCAGTATCGCCGCGGCTAACACTTAATAAAGGAAAGAATATAATCCGGGGGGTAGTAATCAATGGTCCTGGAATGAGTGATTTCTGCGTTCGCTTCCTGGATGAAAAAGGACTACCGGTAAAGAATCTCACTATTAGTTATGAATAAAATAACTGGTCATACTTTTTAATATTTTAATTGTAAAGAAATTGGAATTATTATGAAAATAAGCATTAAAATAGTGGGCATAGCAGCCCTGTTATCGCTTTTATTAAATTCATCGGTGACAGCACAGGTAGGCAAGCCATTCATACATGACCCATCAACAATCATGGAATCTGGCGGAAAGTATTACACGTTTGGCACACGTGGCGGCGGACTAATATCTGAAGATGGCTGGAGATGGGACAGTGGTGGAGTACGGCCTGGTGGAGGTGCTGCCCCCGATGTTGTAAAAATTGGCGATCGCTACCTGATGGCCTATGGTTCCACTGGCGGTGGCCTTGGAGGCGGACACGATGGAAAAATAAATACCATGTGGAATAAAACGCTTGACCCAAAATCTCCCGACTTTAAATTTTCCGAAGCTGTAGTAGTTGATTCATCCAGTGGTATGGAAGATAATGATGCAATCGATCCGGGGTTTCTTTTAGATCCAACCGATGGACGATTATGGTTATCCCATGGCACCTATTTTGGATTCATTCGCCTGATAGAACTTGATCCAAAAACAGGAAAACGGCTGGAAGGTAACAAAGCAATAAATATTGCTATTGATTGTGAGGCCACGGATTTGATTTATAGGGATGGTTGGTATTACCTGCTGGGAACTCATGGAACCTGCTGTGATGGTGCAAACTCAACCTACAATATTGTTGTTGGCCGTTCCCGAAAAGTAACCGGCCCTTACCTGGATAATATGGGACGAGACATGTTAAAAGGTGGTGGTAAAATGGTAGTTGCGGCTGGCGGAAGAGTTAACGGACCTGGG
>JBGSIG010000513.1:0-3478 GCA_041742655.1 Ferruginibacter sp.
CTTTTTGTTAATTATTAAAAATAATTTTTACAATTAGCTATAAAAAGTGGCTGATTTTTAGAAGAACTTAACGCTATATTTTTTAGCGGACGGCAAAGATAAGATGATATGGTTTACGAACAAACTTTTTAGAAAAATAAACGACTGTAAACTAATAATAAAAAGTATTTCATCTGTTGCCCGCTTTAGACAGGCCCCATTTGCGGCTAAATCAACAGTGAATAATATTTTGAAAATAATTTTCTTTGAAAGAAAGGTTACTAAAATGAGGGGGATTACTTCAGTTTAGATAAAGTAAAAACACTTGTAACTTAATACTGAACATTCAAAAGAAAAAGGCCACGAGGAGGAACCGAAAAATCGGCTTGGGTACAATCTTTACTTTCAATAATTTTACGGAAATCATCAATTGAGATTTTTCCTGTACCTACTTTTAGCATGGTTCCCACTAAACCACGTACCATACCTCTTAAAAACCGATTGGCTTCAACGTCGTAAATAGTAAGGTTATCCTCACCTGTCCATTGGCTCTTTATTATATTACAGTAAAATGATTTTACCTGGGTATTTCTTTTTGAGAAAGAAGTGAAATCCTGGTATTCCCTTAATACATTTGCTGCGGCCTGTAATAGGCTAACATCTAATTTATAGGGGTAATAGTAAGCCCTGTCTGCAACGAATGGATCTTTATTTTGATATACGGCATATCTGTAAGACCTACTTAGCGCATTAAATCGGGCATGAGCATCACTTACAACTTCAAATATGCGCTTTACCACTATATCGTCTGGTAGAATAGCATTTAAATTATAATTAACCTCATTTAATACTTCCTGAACAGGAAGACCAAGAGCATCAAAATGAAAATAATTGCTGAAAGCATGAACACCAGCATCAGTACGGGAAGAGCAGGTTAATGTAATATCTTCTTTAAAAAATATTTTAAGTGATTTTTCTATTTCAGCTTGAATAGAATTGGCATTCTGTTGAATTTGAAATCCGGAGTAGTTGGTGCCTTTGTAAGAAACTTCAATGAAATACCTTGGCATGTATAGTTTAAATTTTAAGATAGCACTATTAATATTTTATCATTCGGTTAAAGCGTTCAATATAATAACTATCAGTTAGCTGGGCTTCGAGTTTTTCAAAGTTTGGCGGATCAGAAACAAAAGGGTAAGCAGCATAGAAGAAATCATATTTACTGGCATCTTTTAGAAATAGTACACTTAAGTTTTTAATCTGTTCAGTTCCAAAACATTTTGACTTAAATACTTTCTTTGCAACGGCGGTCATGTCTTCGGGACTGTCTTCTGCTGCCATTTTTTTACGCAACTTTAAAAAATCATCATTTGTGGCTATACTTTTACAATCAGCATTTGCTTTTGATACTGGCATGTTTTTTTTATCCACGCTATCCGCTTTAACCTCGCTTATTGTGCCAGCATTAGGGTTTGGAAGCTCTATTTCAAGAAATTTTGAGTCACTCTTTTTTTCTTCAACCGCAACCGTTAATTGTTCCGGTTTGCCAGATTTTGTATCCTTAGTGTTCGACATTGCTTCCGTATTTTCGGCGGCAGTTGCCAAGGCCTCTTTGTCGGGAATGAAAATCTTTACCGTATCCTGCGTTCCACCTTCTGTATCCACATAAACCATTTCAATGCCATCGGTCGTTTTTTTGGTAAGTTTCTTTTCAAGAAGAATTTGGCCCATTATTACATCAGTTTCTGGACCTTGAGCGCCGGTATCTTTTGCAGTAATTACCATTAATGGCTGCTCTTCAGTCGTCACAACTGCGATAACAGGTTTGGCAACCGTTGGCTGCTCCCGTGCCTCTGGCAATTCTACGGCAGGTTTCACTACTCTTGATTGTTGCTCTACTTTTGCTATTTCCGGGGCCGGCTTTTTTATTTCCTCATTTGCATACTCATTTTGTTTAATGGTTGAATCATTTACTACTATGGAGAGCAGGTTGGAAAATGCATCGGATCTTACATCAGCGGCAATACCTTTCTTTCCGGAGTCTTCGGCCATTAATAACTTTAAAGACTGGAGATTGAAAAGGCCCCACCCTTTATCTCCAAAGTTTTTAAGCAGATATCCAAGGTACTTGTCTTCAACAGAACACTTTATGTTTTGTTCAGGCCATTCATTTTTTGGGAAACCGATCACGAAAGAATAATCACCCTTATTTAATTTGGGAATTATCATATAACCTGAACCTGTTGAACTGTAAACCATTTTATCAAACTTTACATAAAAGGGCTGCTTATTGTCGGTTTGTATATAAACGAAATGATTTTGTTGTGCATTCAGATTAAGAGAGAAAAAAAGGCATATAAAAAAAAGGCAATGCTGTAAATGCTTCATGCTGTGTTTTGCTTTGGCTACAAAACTACTTATTATAGTTATGGTTTTGCCATTTATACAAAAATTCGTGATTGTTTAATAACACAAGGTTATTTTTGCAGCCAATTAAAATTTCGATATGAAGAAGATATTCATTTTTATTACATTTATTTCTTGTGTTTCATTTACAAAAGCCCAAACAGACGATAATTTGGGAGATACATCATGGCAGAAAATATACCGTGCCAGTTATTCCAAAACCAACGAATTGGTGCATACAAAACTGGACGTAAGGTTTGATTATGCTAAAGCATGGATGTATGGAAAAGCCTGGATAACACTAAAACCCCACTTTTATTCTACAGACTCATTAACGCTGGATGCAAAAGGAATGGACATTAAAGAAGTGGCCATGGTAAAAGGATCTGTTAAAAAAAATCTGAAGTATACCTACAATGGAATGCAGCTTTTTATTACGCTTGATAAGATTTATAAAGGCGGAGAAAATTACACCCTTTATATAAACTACACTTCAAAGCCAAATGATTTAAAGGTGGAGGGCAGCGCCGCAATAACAGATGCAAAAGGACTTTATTTTATTAACCCAACTGGAGCAGATACAGCGAAACCTATACAAATTTGGACGCAGGGCGAAACCGAAAGCAACAGCGCCTGGATGCCCACGATAGACAAGCCTAATCAAAAATCGACACAGGAAATTTATATGACTGTGCCTCAGAAATATGTAACGCTTAGTAACGGCTTATTGATTAGCCAAAAGAAAAATAGTGATGGCACCAGAACGGACTATTGGAAAATGGATTTGCCCAACGCTCCCTATTTGTTTTTTATGGGTGTAGGCGATTTTGCCATTATCAAGGATACTTACAAAGGGAAAGAAGTTAACTACTATGTAGAAAAAAGCCAGGCTCCTTATGCGAAGGGTGTGTTTGGAAATACGCCGGAAATGATGAGCTTCTATTCTTCTAAACTTAAGTTGGAATATCCCTGGCCAAAATACTCTCAAATAGTAGGAAGAGATTATGTAAGTGGCGCTATGGAAAATACTACCGCCACCCTACACCAGGAGAGCGCTTATCAAAATGCCCGTCAACTAACGGATGGTAACGTC
>JBGSIG010000514.1:0-3140 GCA_041742655.1 Ferruginibacter sp.
AGTGACCAATTGTATCAATCTTTTTGGATTGAGTGTTGGAATGACGGCGGCTGTGTTTATTTTTTTATGGGTACAAAATGAAATTACGGTTGATAAGTATCATACTGATGGAGAGAATATTTTTCGCATTACCAATTCTATACAAATAAATAAAGAGGAAGCATGGGTGTGGGAAAATTCTCCGATGCTGATGGGTGAATTTGCTGCCAGGGAAATTCCTGAAATAAAACAAGTGTCGAGGCTGATAGTGAACGCCTGGGGTGGCCCGGTATTTTCAATAAACAAACAGCTATTTTCAGAAAAAACAAGTGCGCATATTGATAAGAACTGGTTTAGCCTGTTTACATACAATTTTATAGAAGGCAGTGCTGCTGCATTTGCGAACGATCCCTTCAGTATTGTTTTAACCGAATCAAAAGCTAAAAAATATTTTAATGATGCAAAAGCGGTAGGGCAAATTATTCGTGTTGATACCGTTAATTACACCGTGCAGGGTGTTGTAAAAGATAACAAGGCAAATTCAAGTTTTCAGTTTGATGTAATGCTGCAAATGGAAGGTCGCCTGGCAAATCCGGTCACATTAAAAAATGATAAAACATGGAACAACTTTGGCTACATCACTTTTATACAATTACACCCTGATGCCAAAAAGAAAAATATTGAAAGCAAACTCAATGCTATTATTAATACAAACAGAACAAACAATAATGATAAAGTAAGTATACAATCATTAAGCGAAATGTATTTTGAGTCCACCCTGCAATCTTCTGATCTGCCGCACGGCAATAAAAAAACTACCTATATTTTTAGCCTGCTTGGTCTTTTGTTATTGATTACCGCCTGTATCAATTATGTAAATCTTACCACAGCCAAAGCAAGCCTGCGGGCGAAAGAGGTAAGTGTTAGAAAAATTATTGGTGCCAAAAGGAAACATTTATTTTTCCAGTTTATTGCGGAATCATTTACTATTAGTGTGTTTGCTTTGATGGCTACTTTATTGCTGTTACAATTATGTTTGCCCTTATTCAATGTTATTACAGAAAAGCATTTTGAATTGCCATTGACCTCCGTAACCATGTGGCAGATTTTAACAGGCACCTTATTATTTGCAACCATATTAAATGGTATTTATCCCGCAACATTATTGTCTTCTTTCAAACCTTTAAATGTATTCAGGGGTAAAAGTTTATTAACAATAAGTGATGCTGCGGTGCGTAAAGGCCTGGTGGTATTTCAATTTTCTTTATCAATGATCCTTATCATTAGCACCATTGTTATTTACCGCCAGCTCCATTATATACAAACAAGCGATCCGGGTTATAGTATATCGCAGGTTATGTCTATACAGGTTCCGTATAGAAATTATGCAGGCTTAAACCCCGAGCAAAAAAAATCTTTCTTTGCAACCATCAAACATCAATTGCAATCACAGGCAAGTATTGCACGGGTTAGTATTGGTAATAACGAAATTGTAGACGTAGGTTCTTTTAGTTCGGGCAATGCAGACTGGGATGGCCGGGATTCTACGGACAATCCGAATATTGCCCAACTAACAGTTGACAACGATTTTAAAGATTTGTTTCAATTGCAGATGAAAGCCGGCAACTGGTTTCGCCCCGGAGAAGTTGAGCACAATTGTATTTTAAATGAAACAGCCGCCTCAGCATTAAATATTCAGCAGCCGGTGGTAGGCCAGCGTTTTACCTGGGGTGGAGATACCGGTAAGGTAATAGGCATAGTAAAAGACTTTCATTTTAAAAGCCTGCATGAAAAGATTGCTCCCATGGTTTTAATTGATAACGGCGGAAGTAGTTCTTATTTTTTTATTAAAACTGTTGCCGGTAATACGCCAAAAGCTGTCAATGCAGCAGCTACTATCTGGTCGCAATATATTCCCAATGAACCTTTCGCTTATCATTTTTTAGACGATAGTTTTAATCAACTATACAAATCAGATATTAAAACTTCTTCGCTCATTTTTATATTTTCGATCATAACTATTATAATTTCTGCTTTAGGTTTATTTGCTTTAGCAGCATTTACTGCAGAACAACGCACCAAAGAAATTGGTATACGAAAAGTTTTGGGTGCATCAGTACAGCAGCTTGCCGCTATGTTGTCAAAAGATTTTGTACAGCTTGTTGTAATAGCCGTCATTATTGCTTCACCCATTGCGTGGTGGGCAATGAATGCATGGTTGAATGATTTTGCATACCGCATTAACATTAGCATTTTCATATTTATCGTTGCAGGATTATTTGGATTACTGATAGCATTGCTATCTGTAAGCTACCAGGCGATAAAAGCGGCAGTGGCAAACCCGGTGAAGAGTTTGAGGACGGAGTAAGCCCCAACTCCGCCGCGGCAGTGATAGGGTAAATTCTTTTATGTTTATAACTATTTAAAGATCGCCTGGCTGAATTTATGGAAGAACAATTGTTCTCTATAATTAAAATTTAAGGCTTGTCCTTAGGTTGATTGCCATCGGCAGTGAATTACAAAAAAATACGTGTATAATACCGGAACTGATTTGCATGCTTTCGTAATTATATGATGGTATATATTATTCTATGCTTATTTGTCTGATCCATCCATTTGTGTTGTAATGTTGCACATAATAAAAATCCTGATGTAAACCAAGAATAGAAATTTCTGCACCTGATTGCATAAGTGTTTTGCCAGCTGCGGTGGTTGCCGGTTCCTCTAATAACTTTAAACCATTTTTTATTTTCAGCGTACGCTTTGGCTTTAAATGTATGTTGCTCCCCTTAATAAATCCAATGCGGCTATCAGGCAATATCACTTTATATAAGCTGCCCGTTGCGGCCGTAATAAATATTATTTGGCCTGCAATCAATGAGCTGCTGCTGCTATCAGCAGTCGAGCTACTATATAATTTTGACACATCAATTATACTTGCCCATTTGTTGATATTGGCAGTGCTAACAGCAATTTGCTTTACGGATGGCCGGTTTAGATCAACAAAAGGCTGAGGATCTACAGCTCCATTACTTGTATATATTCCAAAATGTAGATGTGGTACTGTGTTTTGCGCATTACCTGTATTGCCCACCAGCCCAATAATATCGCCCTTATTAACACGTTGTCCGTTAAAGGCAATTTGTTTATCCAGGTGGGCA
>JBGSIG010000515.1:0-2728 GCA_041742655.1 Ferruginibacter sp.
GGCATCGCCTTTTGTTACAGGTTTTAGTCCCTGTATCATTATGCCAACGATAAAGTAGCCGCTTGCTTTACCATCTTCCATTTTTTCGATAACGAATTTAGAGTTTGGTGATGCAGCGGGTAAATGCCTTACCAGCCCCTCATCTACATACGACGCCATAGTGCCATTGGCTATTACAGGAGAAAATTTGTAGACGTAAGGTTTCTGTCCTGCTCCATAATACAACACGGCTTCGCTACTGGCTATTTCAGCGTATTTTTTTGTGCCGTACAAGGCATTGGTTTTATTGATTTCGTCAAAATTGAAGGTTTCCGGTTTTAGTGTTGGGTTGACTGATTTCAGCATTATTTTAAAATAATTTTCTTTGCTGTTGCCTTCTTCTTTGCTGGCAATAAATGTATACCGGTTATCGGCTGTTTTCATAAACTGTGCATAAGGAAGGCTGACATTTAATATTTTGCTTTGCATTTTCACCATTGTTCCTGCGGTAGATGCATCACCCGTTTTACCGGCAGCACCTGCAGCCAAAGTTTTAGTATTGTTGGCAGGAGGCTTTGAATTATTTGCAGCTGGGCTAGATGGGCTTACATATTTATCTGCTTCGGCTTTAAAAATAAATTCCACTCTCCTGTTTTGCGCCTTGCCCTCAGTGGTATTATTATCTGCCAGTGGTTGCGCTTCGCCACGTCCTTCTGTGGTTAGTTTGCCTGCGTCTATACTGTATTCCTCTATCAAAATTTCTTTAACGGTTTCTGCACGTTGCTGAGATAATTTTACATTAGCAGCTTCATCGCCATCGCTGTCAGTATATCCAACTATCTTAACAGGTGATGTTGCCTCTTTCAACATTTTGCTTACGTCAAGCAGCGAGCCCATGCTTTCAGGTTTTAGTTTGGCAGTACCTGTATAAAACAATAAGTTGCTCACTAGTTTACCTTCGGTAAATTTCGCACGGGTGTCGGGTACGTCTTTAGATATGCGGATATTGCTTACAAAGAAATCAGATCCGCCAACGCTGCCAAATGAAAAGCCCAATTGGTTAGGAAGGTATTCTTCGCTTATTGCCGACAGGTCGTATAATTTACGGTCGTTCCACCACATGCGAAACCGTTTTGCCTGTACACACATACTTATGTGAACCGGTGTGGTATTGCTGTAAGGAAGGCTTTCGCTCATATTGTCCGACAATTTTCTATCGCCTGCATACAGGCTGGCCCTGCTCTTATTTCCTTCGGCTAATATTCCTGAAAAGGTAAGAACAGGTTTGCCGGTTTTTAAAATGCCTTCGTCGGTTACTAAATTGCCACCGGTGTTTAACAACGAAATGTCTATGCGTGGGTCATAAGTATTTTTTACCATTAACAGGTCAAATTCTATGGTAAAATTATTTCCCCAGCTTTGTTTTTTGCTCCTGGAAATATGGCTCGAACTGGATGAAGCCAATTTTAACCAGTTGCCTTCCAGCCCTTCTATTGTAACCGTTTCCGCAGAGGTGGAAGTGATCCAGCCAGCAGGGGATTCTCCGATATTGTCTTTTTCAAAATTGTCGAAATATAAAATAGTGGTGCCGGGCACAAAGTCAAATTTACTGTACACTTTTAAATTCGAAGCCGGGGTTGCTGTTTTTGCGTCGTCATCGCTACCCTTGGCACTCTTGTCTTCTTTTTTGGTATTGCCTGCGTTAGCAACATCGTCAATAGCTTTGTCGGTGTGTTTGTTGATGGTTTGCTCTGCCTTTGCTTTTAATTTTTTTAACATCTGGCCATGTACATTGGCAGTTGATAATGCCAGCAGTAAAATTGTTGCAAAGGTTTTCATGTTGAAAATTTTTGTTGTTAAAATGATTGTTCCTGGTTTGGCCCATTTGTGCAGGAACTGCCAAATCAGCCGTGTTGCGGTGTGTAGTAAAATATTTTTCATGTTGTCAAATTTTTGAATGTAAATATGTAATTGTTGATGAAGAATTCAACTACCTGAAAAACAGGAGATTTTAAGAATTTTAAAAAATCATGGAAAAAGGGGAGCCGCTTTAGAATAACTGGTTGGTTTATTTGTAAAAGATTGAAACTTTTTATTCCTATACTACAAAAGCATTCCTTTTTTTTTATCGTCGGTTTTGCTAAACCAGGGAAGGGCGCAGCAACATCTTGTTGACAGCGTAACAAAAGAGTTGCAGTTATTTAATTGAAGTAATTTGTCGGGCAGGTAATTAGCGTTTGCAATCCTCGCTCCGCAGGGAGTGCTACCAAAATAAAAACCACTATGAATTATTATCAATGAATTTCATCTCATCTCCATTAATAACTTGTTACCAACTTTAAAAGATAACTACCCAAAGGGGTAAAAAAAATACCCGGTGACAGAATTAATTTTGAACCAATATATTTTTTAACACAGATTATGTAAAGACTGCAAATTCCAGTGTTTCAGAGGTCCACCGTTATCCAGGCACTCCTATGTAAAGATCTTTCCGTTGAATATTTAACCTACACCAGTACAAGCATATTTTTCTTTATCAGGCAGGCGTGGAAAAAATCAGACCCGGTAAAAGTCTGTTGCTGCATTAACAAATCCATTACCCGCTTTTAATTAAGATCAATTAATTAGATAACATACTTAGAATCCTCAAATATTTTATCAATGAAAAATTTTCACATCCTTGTAGTATCCGTCTTTACAGCGTTTGCCACATTTAGCCAAACACCGGCTTTGCTCAAAGACATTTACC
>JBGSIG010000516.1:0-3847 GCA_041742655.1 Ferruginibacter sp.
AGTAACCCGGCATTGACGGAATTTCAAAAGTAATATTTTCACCTTCATCAATAAAAAGTGGTGCAATAAAATCCGATGGCCTTAATACAGTTTCAGCAACCAAACTTCTTATTGAAGCGTTGTTTCTAAGTATTCTGTTTCGCCGCTGTAAAAACATAGTTGAATGATTTTAATTGTTAACAGGTATTTACTTTTTTTGACCAGTCATCTTCATCTATATCAACAGATAATTTAATCCAATCAACTGGCTGCAGACAGGCTTGCAATAATTTATCTTCCTCACTTCCCGGCTCCGGCTGGTAATTATAATCAAATCTTACAGTGGGTGGAAGGCTCATCAAAATACTTTCAATCCTGCCATTTGTTTTTAAACCAAAAATAGTTCCCCTGTCGTGTACCAGGTTAAACTCTGTATATCTTCCTCTTCTTATTTCCTGCCAGTATTTATTTTCTGTACTGTAATATAAATTTTTTCTTTTTTCAACTATTGGAATATAAGATTCAATAAACGCATAGCCGCAGGCTTTCGCAAAGTCCATCCAAAAATGAATGTCCTTGTTTTCGGAAGGTTTTTTATAGTCATAAAAAATACCGCCAATGCCGCGCCGTTCTTTGTTGCGATGGGTGTTTACAAAATAATCATCGCAAACTTTTTTGAAGTCTGTGTAAAAAGATGAATCAAATTGATCACATACATTTTTATAAGTTTGATGAAAATGTATGGCATCTTCTTCAATTAAATAATATGGGGTTAAATCTGTGCCGCCGCCAAACCACCTGTCAATTACTTCATTATTTTTATCATACAATTCAAACATCCGGTAATTGCAATGAACCGTTGGCACAAAAGGATTGGTGGGATGTATCACTATACTCAACCCGGCCGCAAACCAGTTATCACCCTTAATTTTTAACTGGCTCCGCATCAAATCAGTTACATCCCCAAATACAACCGAAGTGTTTACCCCGCCTTTTTCAAAAATATTTCCATTGCTGATAACCCTTGTTTTTCCACCACCACCTTCCGGCCGCTCCCACGCATCTTCTATAAATGTTGCTTTACTATCAACGGTTTCCAAAGCAGCACAAATATCATTTTGTAACTGATTAATAAAATCTATCCATTGATTTTTAAATTCCATATTGGCAAATCTTTTTATTTCCCCTTTAACATTAATAACAGCGACTTTAAATGGATCGATACTCTTTCACTGCATCAACAAAAGCCCTCGCATGATCAACCGGAACGTTTGGAGTAATGCCATGGCCTAAATTGGCAATGTATTTTTGTGCGCCAAATGCATCAATCATTTCTGTAACTGCTTTTTTAATATCGGCAATTGGGGCCAATAACATTGAAGGATCAAAATTTCCCTGCAAGGTTATTTTATTGCCTGTTAACTCCCTTGCCATTTGCGGCGATACGCACCAGTCGATACCGAGGCCGGCGGCACTGCTTTCACTCAAATCTTTTAACGCATACCAGCTTCCTTTTGGAAATAGAATCACTGGCACTACATCTGCCAATGCATCAGCAATTTGCAATAAATAGGGTTGCGCAAATGTTTTAAAATCAGCCGGACTTAATGCCCCGGCCCAACTATCAAAAACCTGCACTGTGTCGGCTCCGGCTTTCGCTTGCGCTTTTAAATAATGAATGGTAACGGTGGTTATTTTTTGGAGTAGCTGGTGTGCCAGCTCAGGTTGCGTGTAGGCAAATTGCTTGGCTTTGTCCCATGTTTTACTTCCCTTTCCTTCTACCATATAACATAAAATTGTCCAGGGGGCACCTGCAAAACCTATCAATGGCACACGGCTATTTAATTCCTTTTTTGTAAGGGCTAAAGCGTCATAGACATATTGCAAACTTTCTTCTGCACCATCTGTTATTAGCGCATCAATATCCTGTTGTGTTTGTATAATTTTCGGTAAAGAAGGTCCTTTGCCTTCTTCCATCAATACCTCTACACCAAGGGCCTGTGGTATTACCAATATGTCGCAAAAAATAATGGCAGCGTCTACGCCTACCTGGTCTACCGGCTGCAATGTAATGGCGGTAGCCAGTTCAGGAGTTTGTACACGGGTAAAAAAATCATACTTAGCCTTCAGCTTTAAATAGTCGGGTAAATACCTTCCTGCCTGGCGCATCATCCATACCGGTGGGCGTTCTACCGTTTCTCCACGAAGGGCTCTTAGAAGAAGATCGTTTTTGAATTGGCTCATTGTTTTATTTTGTAAAGCGTTTTGAATCGTGAATCGTGAATGGGCAAAAGTTGATGGCTTATTCTTTTTTATCAATCTTTAAAAGCTGTGCAAATCTCAGTATTCTCTATTCACCATTCATCATTGACCATTCACCCCATTCATGTATAGTACTCCATCATCTTCCGCACTAAATTTTCTTTACCCGGTTGATTGCTGATAATTATTTTGTTGGCACAATACTTTTTTATTTCGTTGGCAGTTGTATTACCAATGGCAAATAAAATTGTTGTATCGGGCAACTTATTTTTTCTGAATAAACTTTCGACTGCGCTTGGGCTAAAAAATAATATACCGTTATAGGCTTTATCAATTATATGTGTAATAGCAATGGTTTGATACACGCTTATTTCTGTAACACCAATATTATTAGCTTTTAGAATGGCAGGCAATTCATCTCTGCGCTGATCGCCGCAAAAGAAAATTACTTCGTCTATCGTTTCATCTTCCGCAATTAGTTCCGCCAACTCAGCGGCGCTGTTTGCGATGCCGGCCAAATGTTGTTCGCCAAAATATTTTTTCACAAGGTGATTGGTAGTAGTACCCATACAATAAATGGTCCAATCCACAGTTTGCCCATCTAAATAATCTGCTACGGCTTCCACCGCATTCATGCTGGTAAAAACAACTGTTGTTATTTGCAGTGCCGCCTGTTCTACCTCTTGCTGTACTTCTATATTTTGGATTGGCTCTATTTCAATAAATGATATTTCGTCAATGCAAATGCCCTCCAACAAAGCTTCTTCGCGTAATGTGTTGTTCAATGGCCTGGTACATAATATGTTGATGTTACTTTGCATTATTCAATTGTAGTACTACTTTATCGCCGCCCTTACTTAATATTTCTTTGGCTAAAATTTCCCCGGCGTTATAATATTGTTCCTTTTCAATTATTGTATCAATAACTGCTTTTTGCTTTCCGTCGGGGGTTAATATATTCCCCTTGAAATAAATCTTGTCTTCTTTTATTTCTGCCAGTGCACTGATAGGGGTTGAGCATCCGCCCAACAAAGCTTTCAAAAAATCCCTTTCAATTTTTGTGCAGGTTGCTGTGTTCTCGTCGTTTAAAGCCGCACAGGCTTCCACACAAGAATCATCTCCATTTCTGCAAACCACCATAATGGCGCCTTGTGCCGGTGCAGGCAACATCCAGTCTATATCAATTGCATTGTTCGGACGAAGGTTAATTCTTTCCAAACCCGCCGCCGCAAAGATGGCTCCATTCCAGTTATTATCCTGCACTTTTTGCAAACGGGTATTTACATTCCCCCGTAAATTTTCTACAACAGTATTTGGGTAACGATGCAGCCATTGCGCCTTACGGCGAATGCTGCTGGTAGCGATGGTGAGGGAGGTTGTGAGTTGTGAGTTGTGAGTTGTGAGTACTGCATCCACTGCCCATTGCCCATTCACATATCCTGATTGTTGCAAAAGATATTCCTGCCCTTCTTTGTACACAAAAATATCTTTGTACGAAGCCCTTTTTAAAACTGCGGCCTGAGCGATGCCATTTGCCAATTGAGTAGGTACATCCTTCATCGAATGCACGGCAATGTCAATTTTATTATTAATCAATGCCATGTCC
>JBGSIG010000517.1:0-5776 GCA_041742655.1 Ferruginibacter sp.
GGTGCAAATGCTTTTGGATCATTAAGGGTAAACTGGTAAGCAGGTTTTATAAGGTCTCTTTCGTCATCCATATAATAATCCAATGCTCTAAAGGCTAAAAAATCGAAAAGCGTAGGGCGCAACTGCCGGGTGTTTTCACCCTTAATAATGACAGCATCAAAGCCCTGCAGTTTAGTAGATTGCAGCAGGCTTTCATTAATAAGCGAAGCTTTGTATAATTTGCTAATAGTCGCATGTAGTTTATCCAGGCTCCAGGTGCTGATATCCTTAGCTTTTTCCTCCGCCAGTTTGGTACGATCGTAAAATTTGTACCGGTTGTTCTGAAGGTATTGCCAAAGCATTTGGGCCTGCATACTTTGTAAAATGTTTTTTACGGGTGCTTTGGCTTTTGCAACTAGTGTATCTGCATAAAAAATATTATTCTCACGGCTATCTTCCTGTACAAGGTTGCGGTATTTTACTTGGTAAATCGAGGCCTTTATTTGCTGTGCATTGTTATTGTCTTTTAATGCCAGGTTGTAAATTGTCATCACTTCTGCAAGGGCAGATTTTGTAAGTCCTTTTTTTTCAAATGCGTCAACTTTTTTCCAGTTTGTTGTATAGTCATTATTTGTTTGCGCATTCATAGTAGCCAATCCGGTAATTGTTGCCAAAAGCAACAGCAGTAATTTTTTAAAAACCATAGGTAAAAGTGTTTATTTACAAGATACAATTTGTTGAGGTAGTATTCTCTGTGCAGAAAAAACCCACCTGCAATAAAGATGTAATTACTGATAGTATTACATAAATGGATTGGATTTTTGGATTTAATTAACCTTTAGCAGGTTAAAAGGAATCTTGAGAAGATGAATTTGAAAGAGTAGCTGATTGGCAGACCTTTGTAGAGAAGAGATTACCCCGTGGGCAGTGTCATTGCGTTCAAATAAGGTAATAAGGTTAACAACATTGGTTTTCGTTCCTACTAAGGTATTTTAAGTTTATGCAAACCTTAGTAGAGAATCTAAAGTAATAAATAGCCAACCTTACTACCTTATTTTATTCAGGCGGGTAATTTCTCAATTCAGGAATTTGATTAATTTAGTGACATTTCCCCATGGGGTAAAAATTATTTTTTCTTAGCAATCATAATCAAGCGGGGCGACATCCTTACATCGTATTTGCCAAAATTATAATCGCCAAAAACTTCCTGTATTTGTAAACCCTGGTAGGCAAACATTTCTGTAAAATCACCTAAAGAAAATTTAGCTACTTTTTCGCGGTAAACGAGTGGCTCGTGTAAAGCGTCATCTTCCACCGTAATTTTTTTATAAAAATGGGTCTCGTCAAACCATTTTGTGATGAAGTAGTTTACGGTCCCAATCTCAACATCGTATTGGTGTACAAGATGGTCTTCTGCATAGTGCACATTTAAATAATCCATCACAAAAAAACCGCTGGGTTTTAAAGATTGAGCAATGGTTCGTATAGAGTTATCATGCTCACGCCTTGTGGCAAAATAGCCGAAGCTGGTAAAAAAATTAAAAGCATATTGAAAATAGTTTATCCAAAAAGGAAGCCGCATATCATGTGTATAGAAATGCAGGTTTTCCGATTCCTGTAAAAGCGCTTCCTTAATACTGTCTTCACTAAGGTCTATACCTGTTACATTAAAGCCTTTTTGTGCCAGTTGAAAAGCATGCCGTCCCTTGCCACAGGCAATATCCAGCATTAAGCTGCAGGCTGCCGGGTTCAGGTGAGCAATTATTGCGTCGATAAAAGTTGCTGCTTCCAGTACATCCCTGTTAAAATAAAGTTGATGATAATAAGGCGAGTTAAACCAATCTTTAAACCAGGGATGGGTTTGCATATTTAAGTGTAAGTTGTTAACCAAAAAATTTGATGAGCAATGCAATGATTGCATAAACTACAGTTACTATAAAAATGCCCTTGGCTGTTTTATCAATTGTTGCATTTACATATAAAGTAAACAATAGTGCATTGGTAAAAAGTGAAACACTAATCCAGGCTGTTATAAGGTTGTGATTTAATGTCATCCACTGGTACATTTCCTTTAAAGAAAAATTGCTGTATTTAACTAATTTAAAAATTGCAAAACCAACAAAAGGGCCGAGTAAGCCTAACACAGCGCCAAACCAAATATTATCTTTTTTAAATATCATTTTGCTTTGAAAGTTTTTTCTAATTGTGTTTTTAAAGTGTAGTTTGTGAGGTCGAATTGCACCGGTACTATGCTCACGTAATTATTTTCCAGTGCCCACACATCGGTATCCCGACCCTTATCAAAATTTACAAATGCCCCGGTAAGCCAGTAATAACTTTTGCCATGCGGATCCTTGCGTTGTTTAAAATCTTCCTCGTATTTGGCATAAGCCTGTCTGCACACTTTTATTCCCTTTATCAATTCCATCGGCACGGCAGGAATATTTACATTTAGTAAAAAATGTTTATCCAGTTTTTTCATCAACACTGTTTTTACAATTTCCCTAACATAATGCCTCGGCGCTTCAAAATCAGCTTCGTAATTGTAACTCATCAACGAAAAACCAATACTGGGAATACTTTCAATAGAGGCCTCCATGGCAGCACTCATAGTGCCACTGTAAATTACATTAATAGAATGGTTGGCACCATGGTTAATGCCACTAAGACAAATATCGGGTTTGCGGTGAAGCACTTTATCTACCGCCAGTTTTACACAATCAACCGGGGTGCCGCTGGTTTGCCAGGCTTCCACACCTTCAAATATTTCTACCTTGTTCATACGCAATGGCTGCCCGATGGTAATGGCATGACCCATACCGCTTTGAGGTTTATCAGGGGCTACAACAACTATTTTACCGAGGCCTTTTACAGCTTCAACCAGGTTTCGTATACCCGGCGCAGTAATGCCGTCATCGTTGGTAATTAAAATTACAGGTAATTTTTTCGCTAAAGCTTTAGCCATATCAGGGGTGTTTTTAATGGATAATTTTTTATTGGATAATGGATAACTATTACAAAGAATTTAGTCCTTGCGGGGATATAAATTTAACCAGCCCTAAACAAGGGCCTTGCAATGGCCTCTCTAAAAGGCCATGGAATAGACGCCAATATTAGTATGATGGCGATGCCAAAAAAAAGCAGCATTTTTTTATGCTTACTGATATCGGTACGGGCTTTTTTTACAGAGGCTCTTCCAATATGCACCAATACCCATGCTAATAACATCATCGTTAAATGCTCGATGGTAAAAAAGCGGAGATAAGGGTCTTTCATATTACTGCCCATGTCTTTTAACCGGCTAAACCAACCGTCGCCGAAATAAAGAATTAACCCAATCACTAACTGAATATCGCAGCTAATCATAAAAAATAAATTACTGCGGTTGTCATTTGCAGTATACCTTCTGTTTCCGAAATATCCTGTAATGCCGTTCAGCAACGTCCACAGTCCGAAAAATAATACTGCCCAGCGCAGTAGGTTGTGTAGTATCAATACAATTTGCATGTCATTTATTTTTTACAAAAGTAAGGGCAATCACTTTCATGGGTAAATATTTGTTCCCGGCATTTACAGGAAGATAAAACTGCATTAAATTAGTTGGCGACATATCGTTCACCCTGGTTTTAAACGACGCTATTTAGTTTTTTGTTGCGCCGCCATCAGCATTTTTGCCATTAAGGAAAATGTAGGCCTGCATTGATTAGCAGGAAGTATCTGGGTCTTTAGCCCGCAAAATAACGGAGCATTTAGTGCGTCTTTAATACTATCAGGGTGCAAGAATAATAACCTGGGGGCTGATAAATAACACATATTTACCCGCTTTGTGATGGGTGCCTTCTATTCGTAAATTTTTATCGGTAATATACTCGAACAATTCTTTGTCCGCATCAAACATAGTTGGCAATTCATCAATTCTTATGTCTCTGCTGAGCAGGTACACAAAACCGTTTTTACCGGGATAACTGGTTACAATATGCACTTCGCTTTCCAGCTTAATATTAATACCGCCTGCAATAAAATCTACAGTAGCATTAAAACAATCTGCACCAGCAGGATTAGTAAGTTTAAAATCACGGATAAAAGCGCGAAGGGGTTCGCAGGCATGCTTCATTTACCGAATGTAAAAACATATTTTTAAATTAGTGAATATTGAAGTGTAAATTTTTTTTTGGATATTTTTTAACTTGTAATGGGGTGCAGATTTTATAGCCTGTAGCAGCTATTTGTGTTGCTATATGATCTCCAGGTTAATTTGTGTTAAATCTAAATGGATAATACCCTTGTGTTTTGGAAGGCTGATGCTATTTGCTATGAGCATATTTGCCATACACTAAACAGCATCAATAAGATTTAATTGTTCATCGACACCGCTCTAAATTATGGTTCATTTCAATTACAAATAAATTGAGTTAAAAATATATTAGCTCATTCTCAAAAATTTTTAAAGCGACGTTATTAGCAAGGCGTAGGAAAAATATATTCCCGTAATTGCACTCCGCCGCGGCCGAGATGGGATTATATTTGTACAAACAATTTATTATTTCTGTCACTGCCAATATATTATCCAGCCCGGTTGAGTACCTTAAAGGCGTAGGGCCTTTAAAGGCAGAGCTTTTAAAAAAAGAAGCGGACATTTTTACCTTTAAAGATGTGCTGGAATATTATCCATTCAGGCATATTGATAAAACCAAGGTAGATAAAATAGGCTCGCTTGGCCCCGATACAGACTACGCACAGGTTGCAGGCAGGCTAACACATGTAGAACTGCTCGGAGATAAACGAAGCAAACGCCTGGTGGCATATCTTCAGGATGACACCGGCGAAATGGAGTTGGTATGGTTCCAGGGGATCAGTTGGGCGGAAAAATTACTAACCGTTGGTCAACATTATTTGGTGTTTGGCAAACTCGGATTTTTTTTGAACAAGGTGCAGATCAGCCATCCTGAAATTGAATTGTATACTCACGACAAAGCGGTTGGTAAAAAATTCCTGGAGCCTATTTATCCTTCTACTGAAAAACTAAAAGCAAGGGGATTAAACGGAAGAGCATTTGCAAAATTAACCTACGCCTTATTGCAGCAATTATCTGCCAAAGACCTTCCGGAAAATTTACCAGAAACTATCATAAAAAAATATCGGTTTATTTCAAGATGGGATGCATTTTGCTCTATTCATTTTCCGGCAACTGAAGAAATGTATACCCATGCGGTAAGGCGGTTAAAGTTTGAGGAATTGTATTTTGCCCAAATAAGATTGGGCCTTATACGCAGCACCAGGCATCGCTTTAGCAAAGGGTGGGAGTTTAATAAAGTGGGCGACCTTTTCAATTCATTTTATAACACATACCTTCCTTTTGAACTCACCAAAGCACAAAAAAGAGTGCTTAAAGAAATAAGGAAAGACATGGGAAGTGGCAAGCAAATGAACCGTCTTTTGCAGGGCGATGTTGGTAGCGGTAAAACCATCGTGGCATTGTTAAGCATGTTGATAGCAGCGGGTAATGTACGTGCTGAAGATGGGCAGGCCTTTCAAAGTGTATTGATGGCACCAACCGAAATACTGGCCCAGCAACATTATAACACCATTGCCGCAATGGTAAAGGATATGCCGGTATGTGTAAAATTGTTGACGGGGTCAACAGTTGCAAAACAACGCAGGGAAATTTTAAAAACTTGTGAGGACGGATCGCTTTCAATATTAATAGGCACGCATGCAGTGATAGAAGACAAAGTACTGTTTAAAAACCTTGGATTTGCAGTAGTAGATGAGCAACATAAATTCGCCGCCGTCACCG
>JBGSIG010000518.1:0-2535 GCA_041742655.1 Ferruginibacter sp.
TCATGCAAAAACCTGTTATGTGGGTGATACTGTTAATAATTGTGTTGATATTGACGCCGCTTTGCCACCTGCTGGCAAAGTGGCTATTCCGCTACAGCTTTGGCAGGCAACTGGATGCGTTGCAGGAAAAAATCACCGAACTGGAATCAGGAAAATAATTTTTTGTTTCCTGTAATTTTTAGCAGCCTTCTGCTACCAATAAATAAAAACTTGTATGAAAACAACATCAAAAGCTACACCAATGCCCAAAAGTTTAAACAGGGTTGGATATGGCGCCTTCGTGGTTGCAGGCATTTATTTTATGATCGTTCGCGACTTTTCGCAGGCGGTTGTGTTTTGGGGCCTTGCCCTAGTATTTGATCCGTTCAACCCTGAAACGCCTTTTCCGAAACGCCCATTTTACCAGCAAGCCTGGTTAATTGTTCATACTGCAATTGCCATTGCGTTGTTTGTAATGGATGTTTTTAAGGTCGGCATCTTTGGGTAACTACCTTTTATTTCCGTACAAAAAAAGGATTAAAAAATTGCATACACTAGTGAAGAAAATCTTGTTTGCTGCGCCTGTTTTTTTGGTGGCCCAGACTTTAGTATAAGGCCATGATTTATTTTTTTGTGGCTCACCTCATTGCCCTGTTTTTCAATAACCTGCAATAGATTATTGATAGTATTGCAGTCAGCTCATCTTTTTATAATCTTAAATGCAATATCCCTACCATGCCCCTGCACAATTGCCAGGCTCATCCAACACAGTGCAAATTGTTCCAGCAGTGCTACTTTATCATCGCCGCCAAAATCGTAACAATTGGCAAAGCCAGTATCTTTCGATAACTGTGTGGCAACTTTTTTTCCCGGTCACTATTGCCGGCACAAAACATATACTAACTTTAAACCAGCTTTCTAAAATCCTTAACTTAATGACATTGCCCGCCGGGACGGAGGGGTATTTTTCATCCCCGAAAATCCAAAGTTGTATGTTGGATTTTCGGGGTAGCAAAGAAGGGTCCCTGCTGGGTTTTCGCCTTAATAATTACACTCATAGTCAGTTAATTTTTGACAACCCTGGTAACAGTAGTGGTACTTCTGCCTTGTATTTTTCAAAATCATTGCATCGCTCTGAAAGTCTTTTTTCTTTCATAGGGATAGAGGCAAACAAAAACATTAACACCATGCCTATTGCGCCAAGGCATGACCATGCCGGTGCAGAAGCAGCCAGGCCTGTTATTGCCAGGCCAATCCAAAATAATATCTCACCCAAATAATTAGGGTTACGGGTGTGTTTCCATATTCCTTCCCTGGTGATTCTGTGCTTTGGCCTGCCAGGATCATTTCGGATTTTATACAAGGTGTTGTCTGCAACCAGCTCCAATAAAACACCTGCCAGTGCAATGGTGTTGCCTGCAATAAAAAATGCGTTGAGATGTTTAGTGGTTCCATCATACAAAAAAAATAAACCACTCATACTAAGAAATACAATACAGGTTGGATATAAATGAATAGCTAAAAAATTAATGGGCTGAAAATATTTTCCGAAATGCTTTCTAAAATTTACGTACCGCCAGTCTTCATGATCCCATCCCCGCCAGCTCCGGTACCAGTTATGTGTTAAGCGCCACGACCAAAAACTTACCACAAACGCAGTGCTGTACTGGGCCATGCCCCATGATTGATGCGTATTGAACCACCACCAAACTATGCAATAAAAAGGGATAACCGACCAATAGGGATCGTACACACTGCTGTTTTTTTTATACAGGGAAAATAGAAATGTCACCACTGTCATCACTAAATCTGCCGCAAAAAAACGTCCTGTTTTACTTTCAAACGGCAAAAACCGGTAGCTTAAAAATCCACAAAGACCAATTATCAAATAAATAAAAATGATTTCTGCAAAAGGTTTGTTATGTGGGTTCATAAATTAAATTGTTTGTATGAAGCCGAATATACACACATAATTTTTTTTAATTGAACAAAATTGTTTCAATACTGCATCAATAATATTATAAAAAATCTCTAAAGTATTGCAGGCAGTTTCAACGTTAGAAATAATTTGCGTATTTTTTTCTACGCAACATTATCTTGAAAAATACTAACACATACCATTTGGTCACTTCGGGGTTTTCGCCTTAGAAATTTATTTAATTGTAAAAACCGATATTGACGAAACCCCGACGCATAGTATTAACATAATTTAATTCACTCACTCTTTCTATTAAAAATTACACTTTAGGGGCAGCAAATAAAGATATGCCTGCTATTGCATTTCTCATTTATTTGAATAATATTTACGCCCATTATTATTTCCCTAAACCAACAACAGCAATCATGAAAAAATTATTAACCCTGCCGGCCTTTATTTTTATGCTGCTGGCAGCTACTTATTTTACTTCGTGCAACAACAATGGCACTTCAACACAAGCCAACGTAGTTAACCAGGATTCAATTGACAAACAAGACTCCATTGAAAAAGTAATTGCCCGGGGCGAATACCTTGCCCTGCATGTGGCAGCTTGTATTCATTGCCATAGCATGCCTGAC
>JBGSIG010000519.1:0-1999 GCA_041742655.1 Ferruginibacter sp.
TAGGTAAATAATTTTTTTCATCATTTTTTAAGTTATTCTTTGGTGAGTTAAACGATAGTCCGTGTAAATTATTATTTTTTTTGTAAATAAATTCTATTAAAAGAAATTCGCTTCAACTCATCTTATCCAAACTCCCGGAAAGCGAAAATGAGCTGTTATTGTTTCTCACAGCACAAAGGCCGAAACCTGCAAGTACAGTGCCAACAAATTGAATCAACAGTTTTTAAAAAAGGCAGGAATTTATTGTGGCATGCCCTGTATCTTCCATTGTTCCAGCAAATTAATGGCCGTATCGCTTAATGGCGGCTTTTTACTTTTAAAAGGCATAAAATCTTTGTTGTCGTGTGGAAGTTTCACCCTTGCAATCAAATCATCATAGTGAGTCTTTACTGCGTCATAAGTATTGAGCGCTTCTTTTTTTCCATCGGGTGGAAAATGGCACGGTGCACAACTGGTTTGCATTATTGGTGCAACATCTTTTTCGTATGAAACTACAGTTAGTGATTTTTGTGCCTTTTTACTGCTGCTACAGTACTGAAATAAGCCAATGCTGCAAAGTAGCAAAATTGCCATAAACATTTTCTTCATGAGTTGTTTTATTTATTTAAATAAAAATTTTATATCACTAAGATAAATAGAAAGATTCAAAGAAATAAAACTAATCGTGTCAGGATGCATTTCAACTCGCCCGACCTTCAGCAGATTTAATTTTATGATAATAGATATATGATACCATTAAAATTGCCAGTATCAAAAGTGGAAAAAGCGCTATTCCGTTTAAACCATCTACAACCCAATAGCTAATGAACGCCGAAATAAAATCAAATGAAAGGCCTGCGTAGGCCCATTCTTTCACACGACTGGGTATTTGTGGTATTGTAATGGCAAGAGATCCCAGCACCTTAAAAACGGTAAGCATAATTCCAAAATAGGAAGGATAACCTAAATGCCTGATACCTTCTTTTGCCAGTTCAGTTTGAGATGTAAACGCAGGCATTACCCCTTCAAACAAAAAGATAATAAGCGTACTTACCCAAAAGATAATTTTTGCAGATTTCATAATGATATTTTTTTTATTTAGGAAATTAATTTGCCTTTCTCTTTTCAAAATTAAGCAGCCAATGGTTTCCAAATTTATCAGTCAGTCCCCCAAATACTGCTCCCAAAAACGTATCTTCAAGCGGATGGGTTGCTTTGCCGCCAACAGACAACTTTTTGTAACAATTTTTTATTTCTTCTTCACTATGGCATGCAAGCATAAGCGTTATCGAATTTCCTTTTACCAATCCCTGGTCACTAACCATATCGGAGGCCATCAATGTGAGATCACCTTTTGTTAGCTGTGCATGCAGGATATAATTTCTCATGTTGGCTGGCAATTTTTCCGCCATCGGCGACTCTCCAATTGTTTGCAAAGCAAGTTCCCCGTCTAAAACTTCCTTGTAAAAATTCATCGCTTCACGACAGTTTCCACTAAATGTTATGTAAGCATTAATTTGTGTCATATCAATTTTATTAAGTCCATCAACAGGCAAAAAGATACTTCCTTAATTACCTGGCAAAACTTCGGCAAAACAATCAAAACCTTTCAACCATTCAATAAAACATGTGGACCGAATATCTTCGGTATTGCTGACTACGCGAAGAATTTTATCGCAATCATCAAGATCAACATTTACGCGATAACATGGAAAGGCAATTCGCATCTCTTCAATTAAATATATTGCCTGGTGGCTACTTTTTATATTTGTTCTAAATACTTCTATCCACATAATGCATATTTTATTTCCACAATCTGCAATTTTACAGCGCTTAGTTTTGCCGTTGAGGCGTTATGACGATTTTTTTTCTTTGATGCCTCAACGTCTTAACTAGCCAACAGCCACTTTCTCATTTTTCAGCCGCGGTTGGTGTCCTACCAACCACCTGCAGGTCCTACATCCGATTAGAATCAGACTTGGAATGCAACAGGATATATTTTTTGTTGCTGCAGTAACTG
>JBGSIG010000520.1:0-2111 GCA_041742655.1 Ferruginibacter sp.
TTAACACTGGCTCACCACATTTTGTAAAGTTTACAGAGAATGTGAAGGAGGTGGATGTATTTGCAACAGCACAGGATATACGCTATAGTGATGCTTTTGCAAAAGAAGGCATTAACGTGAATTTTGTGGAAACAATCAAGGAAGACACCATCTTTGTGCGCACGTACGAACGGGGCGTTGAAAATGAAACACTCAGTTGCGGCACAGGGGTTACCGCTGCAGCATTGCTGAGTGCCCATAACGATAATGGCTTTAATACAGTAGACGTAAAAACACCCGGTGGCAAGCTAATCGTAGAATTCAATAAAATTGATGATCAGCATTTTGAAGATATTTGGCTATGCGGGCCGGCAGAATTTGTTTTTAAAGTGGAGATGGAAGTGAAGGAGGTGCAAAATGTAAATAAAGTATAAAAGGTAAATACGGTGCTAAAAGTAAATACAGTAAATAAAGTATAGAAAGCAACAGTAGCCAATAAGGAACATCAAAACTTCAGACATCACATTGATACAATATTTTAAAAATATAGACCACCAAACAATTGCCACCGACAAGGCAGAAGCCGATACATGGGTAAATGTGTTGCCACCTTTAAAACATGAAGAGTTTAGTGAGCTCAGCGAAACATTGGAAATACCAATCGATTTCTTAAAAGATTCACTTGATATTGATGAGCGCAGCCGCTACGAAATAGATGACAATGTAAAACTGGTGGTGATAAAAACGCCCACTGAAAATAATTCATTCAACGAAAGCGACGCCTACTATATAACGATTCCCATCTGTATTATTTTAACCCACAACCAAATTGTTACGGTAAATTCCTTTGAGAATGAGGCCATCAAAAAATTCCTGAATACTTTTCAAAACCGAAACATGGATAAAAAAAACATGATGGTGTTGAAAATATTTGAAAAGGTTACCACCAATTTTCAGGACTATCTTAAAGAAATAAACCTGCGGCGCAATACACTTGAACAAAAGCTTTACATCGCCAATAGAAACGAGGAACTACTGCAATTGATGCGCATACAAAAAAGCCTGGTATATTTTATCACTGCCTTAAGAAGCAATGAACTACTGATGATGAAAATTGCAAGAACAAATTTTTTGCAGTTGAATGAAGATGAAAAAGATTTTTTAGATGACCTGGTAGTGGAAACAAGCCAGGCCCTTGAAATGGCCAACACTTATACCAATATACTGAACAGTACCCTGGATGCATTTGCCAGCATCATAAGCAATAATCAAAATGAGGTGCTGAAACGGCTTACAACACTCACCATCTTTTTAAGTGTACCTGTATTAATAGCCAGTATTTATGGCATGAATGTACCCATCCCCTACAAAGACACTCCTTATGCATTTTGGGTACCTGTAATAATTTCACTCATCATTGTTGCATTTGTAGTTTTCAACTACTTTAAGCGTGTAAAAAAATAACATGAAACAGTTTACCATAAGGGTGTATGGCATTTTATTAAACGATGCCAAACAGGTACTGGTGAGTGATGAATACATCCGCGGCCAATACTACACAAAATTTCCCGGCGGCGGGCTTGAGTTTGGCGAAGGCACCCGCGATTGTTTAAAAAGAGAATTTAAGGAAGAGCTGAATTTAGATGTAAGTATAGGTGAGCATATTTACACTACAGATTTTTTTCAAATGAGTGCATTCAACCCGGCTCACCAGTTTATTGCCATTTATTATTTTGCCAAAGCACTGCAACCCATCACCGTACCCTTACGATCTAAAGCATTCGATTTTGATGAGCTGCAATTGAAGTTCTATGATGAAAGTCAACAAATTGAATCAGTCCGCTTTATTGATTGGGAAAATTTTTCGGCAGATGCCGTCACTTTACCAATTGATAAAATTGTTGCTTCTTTATTGATTGAAAAATATTGATTATTGCCTCTACTAATTTCCTGCAGTAAAATCTTTCATAAAACAATTGCGCAATAAAGTAAGCACTCAAATGCCCTTCACTCATTATCAATTATCCATTACCCAATTATCCATTAAAAAAATCTATCAGCCAATAAGCCGGATTCTGTTATCCTGATTTTATCAGAACGGCCATCATTTATCTAGCCTTGTTATTGCTAAC
>JBGSIG010000521.1:0-5124 GCA_041742655.1 Ferruginibacter sp.
CCACTCCAAAATATTTACTGAAAGTTGTTTTGGTATAATCATTTAATGATTCCGACATGGACAATGCAGAACTAACATTCATTTTCGTTCTTCCCGGCTGATTTTTATCAAGGTGCCTGCACACCAATTCCAAGGCAGAGGAATAACCTAAAAAATTAACGGTGGCATTACTCTTTTCAATCCTTTTAATCATGGCGGAAATAGCTATATCATTAAATGATATTACATCCACTGGCATCACATTTTGCATCCACTGCACTAATGCAGATTTGCGGTTATTAGCACTCCATACTTTCAAATACATCAACCGGCTGCCAACAGAAAATCCGGCAAGCCCTGCAAAATAAATTGTGTCGGCACTGTTCCTGCTTTTCTTCGCCTCATTATGCAATACTTTAAATGGTGTACCGGTAGAGCCACTCGTAACAACCGGTATTTGCTGCTCTTTTGTAAACGCCGTTGAAGTAAATAGCTCAAAATTTCCGCGTATGGTTGTTTTGCTTACAACAGGAAAATCCTGCAGGGTACTATGGTTTGAAAACTGCCTGTAAAATTCCACGGTTGTAGTAGCATGATTCAGCAATGCACTTAAATTGTCATGTGTAATTTTTGCCCTGCTTTCGCCTTCTGCACTCTCAAGAATATTTTTTATGGAGGCTAAATCTTTTTTTATGGATCCACCCCTAAGGGCATCCATTTTCCAAAATACTTCTGCCCGCAATATTTCTCCAATTCGCCTCATGCCTTGGTTACCAGAATTAATTGTGTCCGTTAAATGGCATCATAGGCCGTTCGCCGGATTGATTAACGCCTTCCTTTTTCACCACTTTAAGTATCGTTAAAAAAATAATTTTCATATCCATACCAAAGGACAGTTTTTCAACATAGTCAACATCCAGTCTAAATTTCTCATTCCAACTTATGGTGTTTCTGCCATTCACCTGTGCCCAGCCTGTGATGCCCGGCCTTACGGCATGCCTTCTTCTTTGCTCAACACTATAAAGGGGAAGGTATTTGAATAACAGTGGACGAGGGCCCACCAGGCTCATATCTCCTTTCACAACATTCAACAGTTGGGGCAATTCATCTAAAGAATATTTACGGCAAAAACTACCAGCCTTTGTTATTCTTTTTATATCCGGTAACAACCTTCCTTCTCCATCCCGCTCATCCGTCATTGATTTAAACTTTATAATGCGGATGCGCTTTTCGTTTTTACCGGGGCGATCCTGGTAAAATATTGGACTCTTTTTAAAATCAATATACAATAGAATATAAATGGCAACAATCAGTGGCAATAAAATTATTAAAATAACTAAGGCACTTATAAAATCAAACCACCTTTTAAAATACCTGGCATACAAACTCATAATGTAGCTGCAAATTTATTATGGATAATCCAAAATGAATATTAAGGGGCGCAGACTAAATCGCCCAATTCGTTGGCTGCCATAAACTCCACGTCGGGCCAACGTTGTACTATTTTGTGCAATAATTGTCTCAACGCCTGCAAGCCCTTTTGCCGGTTAGCCGGATCAATGTGGCCACAAAAATTTACCCTGTGCGAACTAATATTCGCAGGCCTATTCCATCTAAATGCCATTTCCACCTGTTGCAAACAGAGTGCTACCCAATCTACTCCATTTTCTACCGTTGGTTCAAACACACAATTCCTAACTATATATGCCTGGGCCAATTTGTTTTTCTTTCCGGTGTAGTTGATTACCCTTTTAAATTTACCATTACCCTGGTGTTCACTTTTTATCCAGGGAGTATCAATATATTTTATGCCACTTTGATGTAATGCTTTATGAATATATGGATGCTCCCTGCCGCCCGGAGCATTAAAGTGGATTGATTTGTAACCATACACTTTTTCAAATGCCTCCAAACCTTCTGTTATGATATTGTCGAAGGCATAGTTTTCTTCAAATTGATCAAAGTCAAAAGCGGCTGTATACGAAATAGTGGGATAGTTACTTGTGATGCCGGTATATGATCGGTTATTTAAAGATTCGATGGTGGCTTTGTCGCCGCTGTTCAAATTTTCCTTAAACACTTTCAGGTTCAAATGTTCCCGACCGTGGAACTGTGGCAAAAAAAGCCTTTTAGCAATACCTTCTTTTATCAAATCATTTACCCTTTCGTATCCATTCAGCTTATTGAACGTGTCCGGTAAAAGTTCATAGTAAAATTCCTGGTAGCCGGAAGCAATCACTTTTTCAAAATCGATGTTGGCTGGCATTGCAAATGGGGTAAAAATTGCATATTGGCCATTTTTATCTTTTACAGAACTTAGCGTGTCATATAATTGTAACAAATCCTGTTCATCTTCCAGGCTGTCATAATAATCAAAATGCGTGGCAACTTTCAAACCTGCACTATCCATATTTTTCCTCGCCTCTTTAGAATCAATCCTTACATTTCCATAATCATCTACAGAAAAAATTACAATTTTTCGCTTTGTCTTCCAGCCGATCATATTCTTAATGTGCTGGTTAAGATCGTTTTTTATTTTTTGTATACCCATGCGTTAGTGATGCAAATAGAAATCAACTATTGAAGCTGCATTTTTTCGTTTGTAATTCGTGGCTGCGGCCAGTGATTTTTTTGAATACATTTGTTGAAGGTCTTTATTGTTGCTCAGTTCAACTATGAAATCAGCGGCTTGCTGTAGCTGGTTTTCATTGAAACATTTACCGTGCTGGTATTTTTCAATATATCCGTACAACTCAGAATCCTGCGAGGCTATATAAAGAGAAGGGATACCAAAACTCATTAAGTTGTACGACTTGCTTGGTACACTTCCTTTTGAAGTAAGCCCATCCAATATCACTACTCCAATATCAGCGGCAGAAAGAGAATAAGGAAACATATCATCTGATTGAAAAGAAAGAAATTCGCAATTAGTGAGCTGATGCTCCTGTACCATTTGTTTTAATATGGGTACCCTGGAGCCTCTTCCAATTATTTGAAAAATAATATGTGGTTCGCCTTTCAGCAACTTTGCCATTGCTACCATTACTTCCACTTTATGAGTTAGCCCAATATTGCCGGAATATTGAACTACAAATTTCTCCTGAAGCCGTTGCTTTTGTACAAATGGATTTTCTTCCTTCGCGACTTTGTCATTCGATTGAAAAATGGACCAGATAGGCGTAATTAAAATTTTATCCCGCCGCACATATTTTCCCACCAATTCTGCCATCCGTTCACCAATGGTAAATATGCGGAACGCCTTTTTAAAAGCAATCCTGTTCAGGCAGGCCCACGACCTATAAAGCGGATGGCTTTCCTTCATGCCGGTAATTTTAAATACATCAGGGTAAACATCCCATATTAGCATACTTGCTTTTTGTGGCAATAGTATTGTAAGCAAATAGCCCATCGGAGGTATTGAAATGAAAATAACTTCATGCTTCCTGTATTTGATTAATAAAAGGAAATAGATGCTGATGGTGCCGGCAACATACGCATACAGTTTTTTTGCTGCGGGCCTTTCAATCCATTTAATTATTTTTTTTACCCGGATGGCTTTGTCAAGGTTTTCACCCTGGGTATGAATGCTACCGGTGATAAGTGTTACCGCTTCAAATTTTTTAGAAAATGCGTTGGCAATATCAATGGTAAGATAGTTTACTGCCTGGTTTACTATAACAATTTTCCTGTCCTTAATTTTTTCGTCCATCGATTGCTTTTCTGCAAATAGCAAGATACTCCCGGGTGCGGCCTGCCGAGGTTCCAAAATAATTCAGTCTTTCAGTTCCTTTTTTTACCAGGTTATTTTGCAATGAAATTTCGTTCATTAATAATGCGACTTTTTCCGCAATATCTTTAGCATTTACCGGATCAAAATACACCGCCGCATCTTTGCATACCGTATGAGCAAAACCCATATCACTTGTAATAATTGGTTTTCGCATTACCATGGCTTCGGCGTACGACGCAGAAAAACACTCAAGCAGGGTTGGCAAAAACATAGCATCACATTCTGTGTACAAAGAAGCCGCCTCTTTTAAAGTCACCGGGCCGGTGTTAAAAATATTTTGCCTGTAGCTAACTGGTATTTCTTTATCAAAAATTTCGGGTGGTAATGTAAGCACGAATTTTATTTTTTCCCGTTCACCCTCATTTAAACAATCAATCACTTCTGGGATTACCGTAAGATTTTTATGAGGATACCAGGCTGATAGTGACAGCAACCTGAACTCGCCATTATTTTTTTGCGGTAGTTTTAGCGGCAAGGCTTCTGGATTCGTAAAAAATGAACTGAAGGTATTGGTAACTGTTATGATATTGTATTTACCGAGTAATTTTTGTAGCCGCTCCTTTACATCATCTGTTTGCACAACAATAACATCCGCATCCCTTCTAAAAAAATATTTTACAGCAAGCCTTTTTACTTTCCATCGTAATTTTCTGTACAATGAAATCCTTTTCAGGTAGGGTGATTCGGGATACACATGATGCGGCAGATTATACCCCACCACATGTGGTGCAACAGGACGCCAGTAGGCAGGGCCAGTTGTTGTAAATACAACATCGGGTTTTATTTTTTTTTCGATATCCCTGAAAAATTTATCATGAGACTTAAACGTAAAAACCCTGGTTGCCGGCCTGTAGCTAATATCATAAAAAAAATAATTAGCAGGAAACTGATCTTTGTGTATTGACTTTGTCAACGCATATCCCAATATCACATGATACTCATTTTCCGGATGCTGCCTGCAATCTTCCAAAAAGGAAGTTGCCACCTGTAAACCACCACCTTTTAAAGTACTTGCGGTATTTATTAATAATTTCATTCTAATTCGCCAACATGAAATTTAGATACTCATTGCAAATTTTTTCTGTACTAAATTTTTGAACCGAAATAAAGGCTTGTTCACTCAAGCGATTTCTTAAAGCGTTATTGGTCATAAGTTGCCTGAGCTTTTGCTTATATCCAGCGTGATCCATTTCCGTCACCAAAAAACCATTTACACCATCGTCGATCAAATCTGATGGCCCCGCATTGCAATCAAAACTAATGGACGCCAAAGAGGCACCCATTGCCTCACCTAGCACATTTGGAAAACCCTCGGAAGTGGAGGTAAATGCAAAAATTTTTGCCCGCCGGTAAAA
>JBGSIG010000522.1:0-6140 GCA_041742655.1 Ferruginibacter sp.
GGGAAAAAATGGTGGAGATGCTGTTGGCCTTGCCTGCCAGAGATGCTACTACCGCCGCTGTGAGTGCAGCAAATGCAATGCCCTTCAAACCAGCGGGTAACAGGTTCATTAATGTGGGGTAAGCATGGTCTGGTTTAATTACACCTGCGGCGTCAGCCATCTGGGTTTGAAAAAGTCCCTTACTATGCAATACATACATTACAATACCTGGCAACACGGCGATAACCGGTACCAGTAATTTTAAGAATGCAGCAAATAGAATTCCTTTGCGGGCAGTTTTTAAATCGGCACCTAATGCACGCTGCACGATGTATTGGTTGCAGCCCCAGTAAGCAAGGTTATTCACCAGCATTCCGCCAAACAACACAGAGAGCCCGGGCAGTTCTTTATAATACTTATCGGTGGACTTAAATATCATGTGAAAATGATCCGGAGCTTCCTTGCGTAAAATTGAAAGCCCCTTAAAAATATTTTTACCAAAGCCATATTCTTCTGACAATAAAGTAAGCGCTAGGTAAGTGGTTACCAGGCCGCCCAATATCAACACTACCACCTGCACCACATCGGTGTAGCCAATTACCTTCATGCCGCCAAGTGTAACAAACAGGGAGAAAATTACGAGGCCAACAATACTCCATTCAAAACTAATGGTAGAAATAGATGAAATAGCGAGGGCCCCCAAATAAATAATGGAGGTAAGGTTAACAAATACATACACCAATAACCAGAATACCGCCATGATAGTGCTGACTTTATCATTGTACCGAACCGATAAAAATTGCGGCATGGTAAAAATCTTATTCTTAAGATAAACAGGGATAATAAAAATTGCAACAATGATCAATGTTGCCGTCGCCATCCATTCGTAGGTAGATATTGCCAGGCCTAGTGCAAAGCCTGAGCCAGACATGCCAATAAAATGTTCGGCTGAAATATTGGAAGCTATTAATGAAGCACCAATGGCCCACCAGGTAAGCGAACCTTCGGCAAGAAAAAAATCTTTCGAATTTGCAGTGGCCGATTTCTTTTTATGATAGATATAATACCCGTAAGACGATACTGCAATAAAGTAAATGAAAAAGACAATATAGTCGGCAAGCTGCAATTGATTCATCAGCAATCGTTGGAATTATTGAAATTCAAGATAAGAAAAAATTGCCGGTTATAAATGCAAGAAATGGCTTTATAAAATAATAATATTGAAGCAAACTACTTAGCCCCGGTTGCAGCGGCAGCGGAGGTTTCCGGAAGATTTTTAAATTAAAACTTTAAAGTAGCAGGCAAATATTTTTTTACCAATGCCTCGTAATATGGCTTTAATTCATTCCAATCTGGCGGAGTTGGGTTTTTGGAATAGAGATCGTATGGATTAAACAGGTCGACCCATTTAAACATTTGATGGTCATGTTCGCTCATCAGGTGATCGTAAGCATGTTCTTTGTGTTGTGCATAAAAGGAATGATAGCGCAGCATATACAAACCCTCTTCCGGCAAATAATCTTTTGCCATCTGGTAAACATATTCATCGTGGCCCCAGGAAAGATGCACATTGTCTAACCCGCAATTGGGCGAGTAAACACCATATTTTGTATTGTAACGGGTATCGCTGAAATCGGGACTATTTTTAAAGAATTCAGGATATACAATTTTGTCCGAAAAAGCACAACCAACCGGAAAAGTATCTCCTACAACTGCCCATTGGGGCTCCCCAAAAAGGCAAAGCACTTTACCCATATCATGCAACAGCCCAACCATTACCATCCAGTCGGGATGGCCATCTTTGCGGATGGCTTCGGATGTTTGTAACAGGTGTTGAAACTGGTCAAGGTCTGTATCAGGATCAGAATCATCTACCAGTTGATTTAAAAATTGAAAGGCCTCCCAAACGGGCATTTCCTTTTTATCAAATTTTAAATAGTTGGCTTTTTTGTTTACTACAAAATCATAACTCTGGTAAGTGTGATTGAGCCTGTAAAATTCACGGACCGTGTCTCTTTCGGGATTTTCGTAATCGCGATAGGCTTCGGTTGATTTATCACTTGCTATAGAACTTGGATCAGGATAACGCTCCAATACATCATCTTCCCACACATCTAAACTCTTTAAAGGATTGATCTCACTTTGGTTAAAATTATTTGTAGACGTTGACATACAAAAAGATTTTATGGTGAATGCAAATCGTTTTAAAAAAACGGTATCAACATTTGACCTGGCAGCCGTTTTATTGACGAACTGTTTTCGTAAATGTAGAAATTTTAGGTGGAAAATAAAAATATACATGGCCCGTAACACAACAAAAAAACAGCGGCTTGAACACCTTCCATCGATTGTTCTGGATTTTTACAGGTTTAATTTCTTCATTTCCGCGACTGCAAAATTTGCCGCTCTTGCAGTAATTGTCATATATGTAAGTGATGGATTTTGGCATGCTCCTGAAGTCATGCAGGCACCGTCGGTGACAAAAACATTTAATGCGCCCCACACCTGGTTATTGCCATTCAACACCGACGTTTTTTTATCCCGTCCCATCCTTGCCGTTCCCATTTCATGAATGCCCAATCCCATTGCACTGTTTGCATCGCTGGTTGCAATGTTAGTAAAGCCCGCTTTATCCAGCATCTCTGCCCCGCTTGCCAGAATATCTTTAGTCATGTTGTGTTCATTTTCTGTAAAGGCAGCATCAATATCCAGCAAAGGAATTCCCCAATCATCTTTTTCATTTTTACTTAAGGTAACTTTATTGTTGTGATCGGGCAGGCACTCACCCATGCCAACCATGCTAAATTTCCATGGACCGGGTTCTGAAATATCTTCTTTGAACGCTGCGCCAATAGAAACATTTCCGCCATTGCCGCTATCGCGGAAACCAGAGGATGCATAAGCGAAGCCACGTTTATAAGAAGCCTGTATATCATCGCCCCAGTTTCTAAACCTTGGTATATAAACACCGGTGGGCCTTCTGCCATAATAATACATATCGGTATACCCCGCATGTTCGCCGCTGATTCTTCCATTGTAATTATGATCCATTAGGTTGTGGCCCAATTCGCCGCTATCGTTGCCCATGCCGTTGGCGAAGCGATCTGATGTGGAGTTAAGTAATATCAATGTAGAATTTAAAGTGCCTGCATTTACAAAAATAATCTTTGCAAAATATTCAGTTGTTTCTTTAGTGTTGGTATCAATAATTCTTACACCGCTTGCCTTTTGCTTTTTGTCGTCATAGATGATAGAATGCACCACCGAAAAAGGGCGAATGGTTAAATTGCCGGTCAACTGTGCAGCCGGAATGGTTGTAGAGTTGCTGCTAAAATACCCACCAAACGGGCATCCCCTGAAACATAAGTTGCGGTATTGGCAAGGGCCACGACCCAATAAGGGTACCGAAAGATTGGCAGTTCTCGACATTACCAAATGCCTGTCTTTAAAATTTTCTGCAATGCTTTTTTGCAGATGTTTTTCAATGGTGTTCATTTCCATTGGCGGTAAAAATTCTCCGTCAGGAATCTGTGCCAGCCCGTCGCGGTTGCCACTGATGCCCGCAAATTTTTCAACATAGCTATACCATGGCGCAAGGTCCTTATAACGGATAGGCCAGTCAACAGCGATGCCTTCTTTGGCATTCGCTTCAAAATCATTTTCACTCCAGCGCTGCGTCCATCGTGCCCATAGCAACGATTTGCCGCCTACCTGGTAACCACGAATCCAGTCGAATGGTTTGGTTTGTATGTATGGATGTTCGTGATCCTTTACAAAAAATTGTTTGGTTGATTCTTCAAAAGCATAGCAACGGCTTACGATTGGGTTATCTTCCTTCATTTTGGCAGTCAATCTATTTCTGTGTTCAAGCTCCCACGGAGCAAGGGTTGCCGTTGGATAGTCTTTAATATGTTCCACCATTCTGCCACGTTCAAGCATCAGGGTTTTCAACCCTTTTTCACAAAATTCCTTCGCGGCCCAACCTCCTGTAATGCCGGAACCAATCACAATTACATCATAAGTATTTTCTTTAACACCTTTTGTATTTATCGCAGCACTGCTGGTTGAATCCTTGCTTTGTGGCATGGCAATCGCTTTTATTTTTTTAAATTATTTATTCGGTGATTTTTTTACAATCGAAACTACCACCCAAATATTTTATTTACATATTGACGGCTCATTTTCCAATCCTCCTTCAATGGATTTGCCGGCGTAAAATCTGCCGGGAAAGCTAATTCAATGGCACAACTGCCATCAAAGTTTTGTGCTTTCAATGCTTTTGCTATCGCAGCAAAATCAGTCACACCCTGCCCTACATATTCCGTCCACACAGTATCCGCATATTGATCGCGGATGTGCAGGTACACAATTTGCTTACCATAAGTGTTGATGAAATCAACGGGGTTAATTCCAGCCCGAATAAGCCAGTTTAAATCGGGTCCTAATTTTATTCCGGGTATCCTTGCCATGGTCCCTTTTAAATCATGCATGCCGTTTGCAACTTCGTAAGTATGATTGTGCAGGTTGGCTTCGATACCGTTATTACTGCAAATGGCAAAAACCTGCTTTAACAAGGCTGCCTGCGCATCCAGTTCTGCGCTTGTTTTTTCACGCTTTGCATCGCCTACGGAAATGCCAAAGTTTTTTCCGCCCAACTTACTTAAACGTGGCACTATAATATTTATATCTTCCAGTATTTTGGCATGTTGGTTTGCATCCCACATATCAAAACCAACGCCATACGACGAGCCTGATACCGGCAACTTGTATTTTTTTATATACCCATTAATTCTTTCCACAGAATCAGCATAACGCAAGGTACTTTCCATAAGTTCCACACCATCAAGCCCGGCATAACTCATATCGGAAAACACGGTTTCTAAATTTGGGGTAACATCCCAGGTGGGTGGAAATTTACTTGCATACACCCAAAGGTGTCCATTCACTTTTACTTTTTTTGCTTTAAAAATCTCGTTCAAAGCCTGAGCTGAAAAACTCTCCAACAATAATGCGCCTGCTGCCAGGCTACCCGCCTGAAGTAAAAATTTTCTGCGTGATGTTGTGTTGAATTTTGAATGTTTCATATCGCTGCAATTGTATTTAGTTCAATATTTTTTATGGATAAACCAGCCCTTCCCCAATTTCAAGCACTTTATAATTCACCTGGTATTTTAAACACTGCTTAATAAATAAACCGGGGTCTTCTGTATTAAATTCAAATAAATGATAGTGGTGCGGAATGACCAGTTTTGCATCAATTGCTTTACCAAGTTTTGCAGCTTCTTCCGGATTAAGATTTCCTGCCACTTTTCTTTCAGGCTTGTTTCCATTGATGGGCAGAAAGGCAATATCAACTTTAAACCGGATTAAGATTTCTTCCAGCCCATCAAACCAAATTGTATCGCCGGAATGATAAACAACATATTCGCCAAACTGTACAACAAACCCCATAAACTTACATTCCCCTTTTTCATTTCGTTCAACAGTATTGTGCGCAGACGGTACACCTGTTATTTTAAACCCTGCATGTTCAAAACTGTTGCCCTCATTTAAGCCTATGGGAAAATCATGTTCGCATTTTATTCTGTCAACAACAAAATCCCTGTTAGCCTCCGGGATGATGAATTTTATTTTTGCATTATTTTTTAAAACAGGCACAAGGGTTTCCGCATCCAGGTGGTCTGTATGGTTATGGCTGGATGTTACAATATCAATGAAATTGAATACAGCAGGATCAATTACCAACTCACTCATTCTTGTATGCGGCTTTTCTGTATGTTGGTATTTTAACGTCAGTGAATCTGACAGGTAAGGATCAAGCAATAAATGTTTTCCCCTCCATTTAATTAAAAATCCGCTTTGCCCCAGCCACCATACTTTAAATGCAGCTTCTCCAGTGAATGATTTAATATCATTCAACAACTGTTCATCTTTTTGCTTTGGTTTTATCAACGCCATTTTTATCTCATTGATTTTGCTGCCAGGCACATGTTGGTAATTTTTTGCTTTGTGGCCCACCGGGCGGTTTGCGACATGCCGCAATCAGAAGCCACCGCTAATTTTTGGGCCGGAATATGTTTAAGACATTTTTCTATGCGCTCTTTCACGTCTTCTACTGTTTCAATATAATAGCTCTTTACATCTATCACGCCCACCGCCAC
>JBGSIG010000523.1:0-3856 GCA_041742655.1 Ferruginibacter sp.
ATTATAAAATTTCCCGCTTGGCTTTATCGGGTGAATATAATTTCTTTTTCCCTCTATCGAAATGGTGGCAAAGGAATCTCTAAAAGCATCTTTATCAATAATATTTTGTGTGCTGGCCATCTTCTTATTATTTTACGGGCACTCCATTTGGTGCAGTTATTTTTAAAGAATCACCGGTACCCGTGATTAAAGTATCGGTAAACATTTCCCCCTGTGCCGTCTTGGCATTCGGTGGGTTTGTGCCATGCAGTGTTTTTACAAAGCTTGCCAGGTCGCTCATTTCTTTTGGGTTAAATTTTACTGCCCAAGATTGCATTCCTTTATCGGGGTACCCTATTTTTATAGTTTTGTATATATCGTTCAAAGTTCCGTTGTGCATCCAGTAATCGTCTGTAAGGTTTGGCCCTACACCACCTTCACCTGCTGCGCCGTGGCAGGCAACACAATTGGCCGCATAGAGTTCCTTACCGGTTTGTAAGCCGGCTTCGTTGGCCATCAATACGTTCGATTCATCAATTTTATCTTTATTCTTTGCCTCGTAAGCTTCTTTTGCAATCTCTGCGTTCGCCATTTCTGCCTGGTATTCTTCAGTTGGATTTTTACCATTTCCAAAAACATGATAATTTAACATATAAACAAAAGCAAAAGCAATGGTGATGATAAACCCATATTTCCACCAGGGTGGTAAAGCGTTGTCCAGTTCATGTATTCCATCATAGTCATCCGGCATCAGTACATCCGCCTCTTGCGATACCGGTACAGCTTTCGTAAATAGCTTCTTATCCAGCCTTGACCAAAGCGACAAAAGGGGTGATTCTTTTGTCACCGTTTCTTTTTGCGGAAGCAATTCGGCGTATACTTTTTTTATGGAATAAAAAAGGAAAAGGATGGCCACCATTTCAGTTACAATAACTGCTACAAAAAGGTAAAAAGTGTTGGCAGATAAACCACCATAATTTGGGAGGATTTTTTGCACTTCGCCATCCGCTGCTGCCTGGGCCATTACCTGTTGCGATATGAAGGACAGCGCCATCAAAATAATAAGGGTTGTTATTTTAGCGGATGCCCGGTTTTTCTCCGACAATTGTTTTGCAACACCTGTCAATACCTGGCCCAAGCCCCAAATTACCAGCGCAAGTACTATTGCGGTAATGGTAAGTAAAATGGCGAGCAGGTTATTTTCTGAAGTAGCTACTTTGGCTGTGACAGCTTCCTGCGCTATTGCAGCATTAAATAAAAACAGGCAGCAGGTGGCAGCAATAATTTTATACATTTTATTTTGTTGAAACATAAACGTTCATTAAATGGTTGACATATTGGTTTTATCTTCATCCAACGGAATGTTGGACAGTTGCGTGATTTTATCCTTATCTATTTTCATCACAAAAACCAGCAGCACTACAAAAAATATAAAGAAGATAAAGAGCGATATCATCGGATAGATGGAAACATGATCCATCTGCTCAGTGTATTGTTTAATAAATTTATACATGCGTTATTTATTTTTTGGTTCGTTACTTATATCTGTTCCCATGCGCTGCATGTAGGCAATCAGCGCAATTACTTCTTTGTTTGGCGCAACACGAATGCTATCTGTTTTAAGATTGTCTGCTATTTTTTTTGCCTGTTTCATTAAGTCGGCGTTTGCTACATTTTCATACCCTTTTTCGTAGGGCACACCCAAGGTTCTCATGGCATTTATTTTAGCCTTTGTTGTAGTAGTATCTAAATTTTTTGTGAGCATAAATTCATAAGCCGGCATCACCGAGCCTTCACTCATTGAGGAAGGTTCCCTAAAATGTCTGAAATGCCAGCCATCGGTTTTTTTGAGGTTGCCTACACCCTCACGGGCAAGGTCGGGCCCCGTTCTTTTGCTTCCCCATTGAAATGGATGATCATACACAAATTCACCTGCCTTCGAGTATTCGCCGTACCGTTCAGTCTCGCTTCTAAAGGGCCTTATCATTTGCGAGTGGCAGGTGTAACAGCCTTCTCTTACATAAATATCCCGACCCTGCAATTCAAGCGGGGTATAGGGTTTTACATTTGCAATAGTTGGGATATTAGATTTTATCATAAACGTAGGAATCATCTCAACGGCACCGCCAATCAATATCACCACCAGGCTGCCAATCATCATTTGCACCGGTTTGCGTTCAATCCACCTGTGCCAGGTCTCACCTTGATGTCGTCCAGTTATTTTTTGCAGCGGGGCCGCTTCTGCAGCTTCGTCTGCAACCAGTTCACCAGCTTTTACCGTTTTGTATAAATTGTACACCATTATCAGCACACCTACCAAATACATTGTGCCGCCCAATGAACGCATTGCATAAAAAGGCTTCATGTAAGTAACAGTTTCTAAAAAAGTATACTTCAACTGGCCGGCTTCTGTAAATTGTTTCCACATGGCACTTTGCGTAAAACCAGCCCAGTACATCGGTACAGCATAAAAAACAATGCCTAGTGTGCCAAGCCAAAAGTGATTGTTGGCCAACTTTTTTGAATACAATGGCGTGCTGAAAATTCTTGGTATCAGCCAGTACAAAACACCAAATGTCAACATGCCGTTCCAGCCAAGCGCTCCCACATGTACGTGTGCAACTATCCAGTCAGTGTAGTGGCTTACAGAACTGATGGTTTTCAGCGATAGCAGCGGCCCTTCAAAAGTGGCCATCCCATAAGCAGTAACAGCTACCACCATAAATTTTAAAATAACGTCGTCCCTCACTTTATCCCAGGCGCCCCGAAGTGTTAATAAACCATTTATCATTCCGCCCCAACTGGGAAACAGTAACATCACAGAAAAAACAACGCCTAAAGATTGCGCCCAGTTTGGCAACGCTGTGTAAAGTAAATGATGCGGCCCGGCCCAGATGTATAAAAATATCAGCGACCAGAAATGAATAATTGAAAGTTTGTAGGAGTAAATGGGCCGATTAGCTGCTTTGGGCAGAAAGTAGTACATCATACCCAGGTAAGGCGTTGTTAAAAAGAAAGCGACGGCATTGTGGCCGTACCACCATTGCACCAGTGCATCCTGAACACCGGCATACACAGGATAACTTTTAAACAGCGTTACCGGTAGCTCAACAGAGTTTACGATGTGCAAGACAGCGACAGTTACAAAAGTGGCTATGTAAAACCAAATGGCTACATATAAATGTGTCTCCCGTCTTTTTATGATGGTGCCAAACATGTTCCAGCCAAATATTACCCACATTACTGTGATGGCTATATCAATAGGCCATTCCAGTTCGGCATATTCTTTACCGGCTGTAATGCCCAACGGCAGGGTAATAGCGGCTGCCACAATAATCAGTTGCCATCCCCAAAAATGAATTTTACTTAAGGCGTCGCTGTACATTCTTGCTTTACAAAGGCGCTGCAGAGAATAGTAAACACCCATAAAAATACCATTGCCTACAAACGCAAAAATAACAGCATTTGTATGCAGCGGACGCAGCCTGCCGAACGACCCGTATTCATTTATATTAAGCGAAGGGAATACCAGTTGCAAGGCAACGTACAAGCCCGCAAGCATTCCTACTACTCCCCATAATATGGTGGCGTAAGCAAAGTTTTTTACAGTACGGTTGTCATAATAAAATTTTTCTACCTGCATAAATGTTACTGGTTTTGGTTTATTGTTTTTTTGAAGTTTGTTCTGTAGTTGGATTGTCTTTATCGTCAAAAAGTATCCTGATAGAAGGGGTATAATCATCATCGTACTGGCCGTGGCTCACGCTCCATAAAAAAGCCGCTAAAAAGCCGCCGGCTACAATAATACTGATACCGATTAAAATAAATATTGCACTCAATTACTCATTGTTTTAGATGAGGCAAATGTAGAATTGTG
>JBGSIG010000524.1:0-9328 GCA_041742655.1 Ferruginibacter sp.
TGCCTGGCGATATTTTAAAGCAAAAAAAAGTGCCAATGCTATCAACTTAATTGCATGGGTTACTGTAGGCGTAATTACTTTTGCCATTGCCTGCCAGATATTGGTACTTAGTGTATTTAACGGATTTGAGGGCCTTGTAAAATCTTTGTACAATTCTTTTTACGCCGACATCAAAATCGCTCCAAAAAAAGGAAAGACCTTCATACTTACTCCACAACAAATTGCGGAATTAAAACAACAGCCTGGTATAAATGCTGTTTCATTAATTGCAGAAGAACACGCTTTACTGCAAAATGAAGACCTTCGATCTATTGTTTATCTTAAAGGAGTAGATAGTAATTACAGTACGGTAACAGGTGTGGCGGAAAAAACATTTGCTGGCACTTTTAATACAGGAACAGTAAGCGAACCAGGCTTAATAGTTGGGTCAGGTATACAAAGCGCCGCAGGAATCAATGTAAATGCCGCTTTTAGAGCTTCCGTTCTGACATTGATATTACCCAAAAAAGTAGCCATTTCTGTAAGTGACCCCTTGCAATCTATAAGTGAAGGCAAGGTGCAGGCTACCGGCGTTTTTGCCATACAACAGGATTTTGATAACAAGTATGCAATTACCAATATTGATTTTGTAAAACAACAAATGGCATTCGGTGCCGATGAATATAGTGCTGCAGAAATTAAATTAAATGCTAATGCAAACCTTAATACTGTTCAGCAAAATCTTTCCATTATCCTGGGCAGCGGCTATTTGGTGCAAACAAAATATGAGCAGAATACCAATCTGTACGATACCATGCGGTTGGAAAAATGGATAATTTATGCCGTTCTTACGTTAATACTTTTTATAGCTGCTTTTAATATGGTGAGTGCGTTAACCATGCTTGTGTTGGAAAAGCAAAAAGATATTAGTGTGTTGCAAAGTATGGGTGCCGATAAGGGGATGATATTAAAAATATTTCTTAGCGAGGGACTGTTGTTATCGGGTATTGGTGCTGTTTCCGGTATTGTATTAGCATTGATAGTTTGCTTTCTACAGGTAAAATTTAAACTGGTAAAATTACAGGGGGGCTCATTTTTGATAGACTATTTTCCGGTTAAGTTGCAGTTGTCTGATTTTGTCCTGGTGGCTTTTACAATCGTTATTATCTCCTTTCTTGCTTCCTGGTTTCCGGCCAGTAAGGCGGCAAAACAACATATCGAATTAAGATAGCACTGAGCAAGAAAAAAAGCTTTCCTGATCAGGAAAGCTTTATATCAACAGCATTTGAATTAAAATTTTAAAAAATCGTATACCAGGGCGAGAGCAAAAAATTAATAATCGCCCATGGTTTCCGGCAATTGCGCCAGTGCTTTTTTTAATTGCTCATCATTAGGTGCTATGCCATGCCATTCATGCGTTCCTTCCATAAAATCTACTCCCTTACCCATTGAGGTTTTCATTATTATACAAACAGGCTTGCCCTTTCCGGTTAGCGATTTGGCCAACGCCAAAGTTTTTACAATTTCATCCATATCATTCCCCTTGTCCAAATTAATTACTTCCCAGCCAAATGCCTCAAACTTCTTTCCAAGGTCACCAAGCGCCATCACATTTGCTGTAGTACCGTCTATTTGTTGGCCATTGCGGTCAATGGTTGAAATTAAGTTATCCACTTTTTTATGAGCAGCAAACATAATTGCTTCCCAGTTTTGGCCTTCATCCAACTCACCATCGCCATGCAGCGAATAAACAATATTGGAATCGTTATTTAATTTTTTTGACAGTGCAGCTCCAATCGCCACACTCATTCCCTGGCCCAGCGACCCACTGGCAACCCTTACACCCGGCAGGTGTTCGTGGGTGGTAGGATGCCCTTGCAAACGGCTGTTTAGCTTTCTGAAAGTTGCCATTTCCTCAATCGGAAAATAGCCGCTTCTTGCTAAAACACTATAAAATACAGGAGAAATGTGCCCATTACTCAAAAAAAACAGGTCCTCCCCAATCCCATCCATGTTAAACTTAGGGTCGTGTTTCAGTACATCAAAATACAATGCCGTAAAATAATCAGCGCATCCCAACGATCCGCCGGGGTGGCCACTTTGTACTCCATGTACCATTCTTACTATATCCCTTCTTACCTGGCTGGCAATTTCCTTTAAATCAGTCATTTTTTTATTATTTGTATGCAAACCTACTTTAAATAGCTACATCACCAAAGTAAAAAAAAATATGTATTGCTGCCAATAATAATAAGTTCAAAATTTATACGTTAATTTGCTGTAAATATTAATAAAAAATTATGGGTCACGGTTGTGCAATTGGCAATCTCTAAAAACATTGTTTAATTAGCAATAATTGAGCTGGACATCATGGATTTTATATTGAAATATTTTTTGTAATCATATACTATTTTTATAATACCCTTTGCATGGATAAGATATTGTTAAGTTCCACCTTTGCTTTCCTGGTTACTTTTTTCGCAATCCCGGTGATTATTGAAGTTGCAAGGCGAAAAAAGTTGTTTGATGAGCCAGATGAAAGAAAGGTACACAAAATGGTTATTCCTACGCTTGGCGGTCTTGGTATTTTCGGCGGTTTTATATTGGCTACTTTAATTGGCGCTCCGGTTGGCAGTAATGAGCTTCAGTATTTTGTTGCTGCTGCAATTGTAATTTTCTTCCTGGGTATTAAAGATGATATTCTGGTACTTTCAGTGGTAAAAAAGTTTATCGGGCAATTGATTGCCGCAGGCATCATCATCAAATTTGGCGGAGTTCAAATTACAAATATGCATGGGTTTTTAGGCATCACTGTAATTCCGGAAATGGCCAGTATAGTGTTAACCCTATTTACAATAATTGTTATCATCAATTCCTTTAACTTAATTGACGGCGTGGATGGATTAGCAGGTAGCCTGGGTCTTTTAACAGCACTTATTTTTGGCGCCTACTTTTATTATACCGGCAATTTATTGTATGCCGTAATGGCCTTCTCTCTCGCCGGTAGCCTGGTTGGATTTTTGATCTATAATTTTTCTCCCGCAAAAATATTTATGGGCGACACGGGCTCTTTATTAATTGGGCTCGTTAATTCCATAATGGTGATAAAATTCATCAATATTGCTGATTCTGCCACTACAAATTTTCCTATTGCCGCTGCGCCTGCTATAGGTTTTGCTATATTAATTGTTCCATTATTTGACACCCTCAGGGTTTTTGCTTTTCGCATCATCAACAGGCGGTCGCCTTTTAGCCCCGATAGAAATCACGTTCACCATTTTTTACTGGAGCTCGGCTACAGTCATCGCAAAATAACATTGCTTTGTGTGGGTTACAATATCGCAGTTATTCTAATGGCATTTTTAATGCGTGATGCTGGCACAACCAGTCTTGTGCTCATTTTGTTGGCCACTTCATGTACCTTCCTTGCGATGATATACTACAGTCGTCCAAAACATAAAGTGATTGAAATGACTGACCTGAAAGCCAATGAACCTATTATGAAATATCATAAAATATTATCGATAGCTCCTAAATCGGTAGAAGCTGGTTAGTTTTTACCTTCGTTTAATTCCCAGAATCATTTATTTATTTGACTATTATTCTTTTCTTTAGTTTTGCATCCAATTAATGTCTATTTTATGTCAGAAGAATTAGAACTAATTAACCTGGATACAACTGAAGCTATGAACAAGGCAATCAGTCATCTTGAAACAGAGTTAATAAAAATACGTGCAGGAAAAGCCAATCCCAATATGTTGGATGGAATAGTGGCCGACTACTATGGCTCACCAACACCACTGGCGCAAATAGCCAATATATCTGTACTGGATGCACGCACTATTTCAGTGCAACCATGGGAGAAAAAAATGCTACAGCCAATTGAACGGGCTATTATGGCCAGCAATATTGGCATCAATCCACAAAATGATGGAAATTTTATCCGTTTGTTTTTACCACCATTAACAGAAGAAAGACGAAAAGAACTGGTGAAGCGATGCAATGGCGAGGGCGAAAATGCCAAGGTATCTATCAGGAATATTCGCAGGGATGCTATTGAGCAAATAAAAAAATTACAAAAAGACGGGCTTAGCGAAGATGCAGCAAAAGATGCTGAAGCTGCTATACAGGACCAGACAAACCGTTTTATTTCTCTTATAGAAAAACACCTGGAGGCAAAAGAAAAAGAAATAATGGTTGTTTAAAAATAATTCATTGCCTGTTTTGGTATTTGTGACAACGCTATTTTTAAAATCATAATTCCGGCAGTACATTTATTTCCTCAAATAAATTATTGGAATTGTTGAATGCGTAACAATAGATACCATTTGTTATAACAAGATAGGGCACCTGCAGATTAATATTATACCGCAGTGCCTGGTCAAGTACATCACCATCCAATGCTACCCGCATTTCTTTACATTCAACCAACATCCAGGGCTTTGTATTTCTATCGTACACTATAATATCAAACCGCTTTTTTACATCTCCTAAAAAAATTTCTTTTTCCAATGCCATTAATGAGGCCGGATATTTTTTTACCTGGATTAAGTACTGCAGAAAATTTTGCCTTACCCATTCCTCCGGCGTAAGCACTACCCATTGTTTGCGTACTTCATCAAAAATTAATTCTTTGCCGGCTGTGTTTTTTATTTTAGGCTTGTATGGCGGGTATGCTATCTTTATCATGTGTTGTAAAAAATATTTGTATTTTTATCAATGGCAAATAAACGAATAAACGAATCAAATTATGAAGACAAAAGAAGATATAGTAGAAAACTGGTTGCCACGTTATACTGGTGAAAAATTAGAAAATTTTGGTGAATATATTTTATTGACTAATTTTTCAAATTATGTAAGCCTGTTTGCCAAATGGAATAAGGTAAAAATTGTGGGTACCGACAGGGCGATGCAATGTGCCACCGCTGATAATATTACCATCATAAATTTTGGAATGGGCAGCCCCGGTGCCGCCACCATAATGGATCTGCTGACTGCAATACAACCCAAGGCTGTGTTGTTTTTGGGTAAATGCGGGGGCTTAAAAAAAAGAAATAAAATTGGCGACCTGATTTTGCCCATCGCAGCATTAAGGGGTGAAGGTACAAGCGATGATTATTTCCCGTCAGAAGTACCGGCGCTGCCTTCTTTTATGTTGCAGAAAGCCATCTCTACCACCATACGTGATTATGCCTGCGATTACTGGACGGGCACAGTTTACACCACTAACAGGCGGGTATGGGAGCATGATGATGTATTTAAGGAATATTTAAAACAGGTACGTGCTTATGCAGTAGATATGGAAACGGCTACTATTTTTACAGTTGGTTTTTACAATAAAATTTCTACCGGCGCATTGTTATTGGTAAGCGATAGCCCGATGATACCAGATGGCGTAAAAACTGAAGCGAGTGATAAAAAAGTTACCACCCAATTTGTAGAGCGTCATTTAAAAATTGGTATTGATTCTTTAAAGCAGTTAATTAATAATGGATTAACTGTAAGGCACCTTCAGTTTTAATATTGCAAAATGTTTGCTGATTGCTGTCACTAATTTCAAACATGCACTTTTGGGCTTAGCAACTGTAGGGCATTTCTAATAAAATTGCCACTCAATTAAAACAATGACTTTACAATTTACCTACCAACAACTTTTTACATTCTCAAAAACCATTTTTCTAAAAATAGGCTGCAGCGAAGCCAATGCAGAAACTGCCGCTAAAGTATTGCTGTCAGCAGACCTTCGCGGCGTGGACAGCCATGGCATTGCCCGTTTATCTGGCTATACCAGGTTGTGGGAAGTGAAGAGGATCGACGCCAACCCAAAAATTTCCATTGTTCATGAAACACCTTCAACCGCTACCGTAGATGGCGATAGAGGGTTAGGTTTGGTGGTTGCCCCTGCGGCCATGCAGATTGCGATAGAAAAGGCAAAGAATGTAGGAACCGGTTGGGTAAGTGTAAAAAACAGCAATCATTTTGGTATCGCCGGTATTCATGCGATGATGGCATTGGAAAATGATATGATTGGTATTGCCATGACCAATGCTTCGCCATTGGTAGCGCCTACTTTTTCTGTTGAGAGATTACTCGGCACTAACCCCATTGCAGTAGCCATTCCTGCTGGTAACGAGGCCCCATTTGTGGCAGATTTCGCTACCACTACTGCCGCTAATGGCAAACTGGAAATATTGCAACGTAAGAATTTGGATGCGCCGACGGGTTGGGTACAAACAAAAGCCGGCGAACCAAGTACTAACGCTGCCGAAGTTAGAAACGGCGGAGCTTTATTGCCGCTCGGTGGCGATAAAGAACATGGAAGCCATAAAGGATATATGCTGGGCAGTATTGTAGATATTTTTTCTGCTATACTCAGCGGCGCTAATTATGGGCCGTGGGTTCCTCCTTTTCCGGCCTATGTTGCTATGCCGGAAAATATGCCGGGTGAAGGTATCGGGCATTTTTTTGGCGCTATGCGTATTGATGCATTCAGGCCGGCAACAGATTTTAAAGAGAATATGGATAAATGGATACAACGTTTTCGTTCTGCTAAGACTGTTGAAGGGGAAGAAAAAGTAATCATACCCGGCGAGCCTGAAAGCGCAATGGAAACGGAAAGAATGAACAACGGAATTCCATTGATTGAACCTGTTGTAAACGATTTGAAAGAATTAGGTAATAAATTTAATGTTCCTCTTTAAGTTGTTCTTCACCGCAGACTTCACCGCGGGGAAGGGAGGAAACAGCGTTACGCAGAGATTTAAATTCCTCCGTTTAAACGCTGCTTCTTTGCCTGTATGCGGTTAAAAAAATTCCTTTGCGTAATCTCTGCTTCTCTTGCTCTCTGCGGTTGAACAAAAAATTACCCATATAATTTTCCACTTATTATATTTGCAATCCAATTAAATAAAATACGGCAATGAAAATAATGAAATTTGGAGGGACCAGCGTGGGCAAACCCGAGCGGATGCATGAGGTGGCAAAATTGATAGTTAAAGATGGTGAGCCAAAAATTGTGGTATTATCTGCTTTAAGCGGCACTACTAACGCATTGGTAGAAATAAGTAATTCATTGGCCAATGCCGATAGAAATGCAGCAAAGCAACAAATTGAAACACTCGAGACACACTACCAGGAGTTTGTTGGACAACTAGTGAAAACCGATGCAGCTATTGCCAGCGCCAAAAATATCATCGCGGAACATTTTGAATTCCTGCATATTATTTTAAAAATATCTTTCAGCGAAGCGTTAAATAAAGATATACTTGCCCAGGGCGAATTACTGAGTACAAAATTATTTTCTGTTTATCTCGCAGAACAATCCATTAACCATGCATTGATTCCTGCGCTGGATTTTATGACCATAGACAATGACGATGAACCTCAAATTGGAAGCATCAAGGTAAAGCTGGCGCAACTGCTGCAAAAGCATAAGGATAAAACTATTTTCATAACCCAGGGCTTTATCAGCCGCAATGCCAAGGGCGAGGTTGATAATTTAAAACGAGGCGGAAGTGATTACAGCGCTTCGTTGATTGCCGCAGCAATTAATGCATCGGTATGCGATATATGGACTGACATAGATGGAATGCACAATAACGACCCAAGGGTAGTAAAGAAAACCGTAGCCATTGAGCAACTAAGTTTCGATGAAGCAGCAGAGCTTGCCTATTTTGGCGCAAAAATTTTACACCCGGCCAGCATTTGGCCGGCCCAGTTTTATAAAGTGCCCGTTAAGCTTCTAAACACCATGCATCCTGAAGCAAGAGGTACCTTAATAACAGAGCTGGCAAGCAGCACAGGCGTAAAAGCAATTGCAGCAAAAGATGGTATTACTGCCATCAAAATAAAAAGCAGCCGCATGCTGCTGGCGTATGGATTTTTAAGAAAAATATTTGAAATATTTGAAAAGCACCGCACTTCCATCGACATGATAACCACATCAGAAGTGGGGGTATCCTTAACAATTGACAATGACACAAATCTGCCTGCCATTATTAAAGAGCTGGAATCTTTTGGCAGTGTAGAAATTGACACAGATCAAACCATTGTTTCAATTGTGGGAAATGAAATTGTGCAGACCAAAGATGTGATGGAAAAATTATTTAAGTCACTTAGTGACATCCCGATAAGGATGGTTAGTTATGGCGGCAGTAGACACAACATCTCGATATTGATTCCTAAAAATTTTAAACTACAAACCTTACAATTACTAAATGTTGGTTTATTTGGGCTGGAGTAGTTTATAATTTTATCCCAAGGCGCTGATAAATAAAGCTCATTAACCAGGCTGGGCCTATCATTAAAAATTGCAGATCTTTTAAAAAGGAGGGCTTTTTTCCTTCTACCTTGTGGCCATAAAACTGGCCAATCCACGCTATTACAAATACTATCAATGAGAAAACCCAAAGCCGTATCGGAAACGATAGTTCAATAAAATGGCAAAGGGCTAAACAAGCTGCAACAAATAAAAGCATCCCAATCCATAATGTTCTACTTAAAGAAAAGTAGTAAGCAATTACCAATACTACCACAATCATTGCCAGGTTAATATGGTGGCCGTCAATAAAAAAAGGCAATTTAATACTGTACAACAAACCAACAATAGAGAAAAAAATAGCGGGTACGCAAATCCAGTGAATGGTTTTATTGGTTTTGTTCTGGTGGCTTTCAGCGTATTCTGATAACCATTGTTGTATTGTTGGCATGTCACAATCGTTTAATTACCCAAGTTACTCAATCCGTGTAAGAAAAGAAAGAAATTGTAAAAGCTGCAAAATAAATGCGGGTACACGCCCATCAGTTACAATTAAATAACCAATGTTATGCAGCATTTCTTAAATATAAACTGTCTATAATATGGTTTTTCATAGGATATTGGATTTTAAACCGGGGAGAGATTTCCATCTCACCCCTTTTTCTTTTTATAACGATGTCACATTATAAGTAGCCCAATTTTCTTGTCTCCTGCTATTTTGAATAGCACTAATAAAAAAGTCCCGATATTTTCGGGACTTTTTTATTGAAAAATAATATTGTTAAACGATCAACATCGCATCTCCATAACTAAAGAAACGATATTTATCTTTAATAGCTTTTTTGTACGCTTCCATTACCAGGTCGTAACCGGCAAAGGCGCAGGTCATTATTAATAAACTTGTTTTTGGTAAATGAAAATTGGTAACCAATGCATCTGCAATAGAAAAATTGTAGGGCGGGTGAATAAACATATTTGTCCATCCTTCAGAAGGTTTCAATAATTTCTGTGCAGTGAATGATGATTCCATAGCTCTCATTGTGGTGGTGCCGACAGAACATATTCTTCTACCATCTGCCTTTGCTTTGTTTA
>JBGSIG010000525.1:0-7655 GCA_041742655.1 Ferruginibacter sp.
TAAAAAGAAAAAGTTAAGCGGCTTGGGTAACCACAATTGAAAAAAGTTATTTACTGTGTACAATGGCGAATAAGCACCTTCATAGATAATATTGTATGCAGGCATGCCACCAAACATATTGGTTACCCATAAAGGATAAACGCCATGGGCTTCCCTGTATAGGTTCGACTGGTGTTTCATAGCATCGGCCTGAGTATAGTCGCTCTGTTGCATTACTACACCGGGTTCTAAAGCAGGCTTACAAAAAATTACCGTTACCAATAAAAAAACCACAATGGCAATCACATGTGGTAAAAGGGCTTTTACATTAAAATTCTTCATGAATTGATTTAATTATGTGGCGCAAATTAACTTAAATATTTTACGCAAAAAAGCAGCAGTTTTTTACAGCGCTTTTAGTGGTATTGCATTCCTGCACAAAGTTGTGTAGCCTTGATCCGATCGCAGAACATCGATGGCTCTTTGGAATGGTTGTTTTAGATTACAAAATAGCCTGGCAAAATGGTAACAAAGGTTGCTTAGAAAATTGCTGTTACTTCATATAAATGTTTACTATAACTTGTATTAACCCAATGATGATCCCAAAAAATAGCCCGGTAAATTCAAGGAATTTAAATTCTTTTTTGGTTATTTTATTCAGGATGTCTTCTAATTTTTCTGATGAAAAAGCAGCTACTTTTTCCCTCACAATTTTTTCCAGGTCAAGGTCATGTTCAAGCTTGTTCATATAGCTTTTCATCAATATTGGAAACAGGTTCTCCAGTTCCTGTAAAAAAGCATCTTTCAATTGAAGAATGGTTTTTTCACCAATCAACATACCCAGCATAGGAAACACTTCCTTTAATTTGTTGCGTAAAAAATGATCGATGTGCTGTTCAATATCCGGCCTTAGTTTTTGCAGGTTGTCGGGATTGGTTACTTTTTGTTCTATTTCGCTAAAGCTTAAGAGTTCTTTGCCAACCACCTGTCCCAGTTTTTCAGCAATCAGGGCCTGGTTTTTTGGAAAAACGCCCTGGATGGTTAATCCTAAAATTTTAACGGGCCTCCGGGGATGAAAAAGCATCTTTATAGCTATCCATGTAGTGATCCACCCGGTAAAGCCGGCGAACAAAACCAATGATATGCCTTCAACAATATTCATACAATAAATTTGGAGTGCAAAGAAACGACTTTAAAAGCCAACATCATTGGATTATAGTAGGTGTTATTTATGCATCTTGCTGCTTGTTGTCGGTGACTTGCCTAATTGCAGACTCAGCCAACGGCCGAGAAATTAAGTACTCGGTAACTGGCGGGGTAATTTTAAAGACAACCAAAACAAATTATGGAAAACTTTGAGTGTAATTTTGAACGAGTGTAGTTTTTTGCTACTTTTGCCCTCCGGTAAAAATGGTAGTCGTAGCTCAGTTGGTTAGAGCATCAGATTGTGATTCTGAGGGTCGGGGGTTCGAGCCCCCTCGATTACCCATAAAAAAGTTCTGTGTTTACAGAACTTTTTTATTTTAAAGAAGTTTATTGATTGACGTGCTGTTGCCACTCATCAATTTTTAAGAAAACATTAGTGCATAACGACGTGTTAATCCAATAAATACTATCATTTTTCCGTTAATTTTACGGTATGCTTAAAATTCAGCAAATAATTATGAGTAAAAAATTTATACCAGTATTACTGGTGCTAACGATTGCCAGCCTTTTTGTTGCTTTTCAATCACAGGGGCATGGCGGAGACAACCCTAAGACAAAAAATGAAAAAATATTGCGCAACGTAGGCTTGCTGCTGGAACAGGGGCATTACAGCCCTAAAAATATCGACGACAGTTTTTCTGTGCAGGTTTTGCAAAGTTTTGTAAAAAACCTTGATGCAGATAAGAGTATCTTTTTGCAGGCTGATATTGACAGCTTTGCCAAATACAATAAGCGCATTGACGATGAGATACATGGCGCTAAGCTGGAGTCTTTTTACTTTATCACCGATTCGTACACACGCCGCTTAAACCAGTCGTCTCAATATTTTAGTGAAATATTAAGTAAGCCCTTCGATTTTAAAAAAGAGGAGAGTATTATTTTGGACAGGGAAAAATTGCCTTATGCCAAAACCGGCGATGAAAAAAAGGAAGTATGGCGCAAGCGATTAAAATACCTGGTGCTTGTGAGGTACTCAGACCTGTTGGAAGAAAGAGAAAATGGTAAAAATAAAAAAATGCCTGCACCCGATGCAGACTCCTTGACCAGGGCAGAAACGAAATTTGTTTATAAAGCAGATTCCACGTTAGAAAGAGAAGCACGAGAATATGTAAAAAAACAGATAGACCGTTACTTTACCACCTTGAAGACACATAACACCAACGATGAATTATTTAGTTCATTCGTAAATGCCATTACCGGAGAAATGGATCCTCACAGCAACTATCTTGCTCCTATTGACAGTCGTGGATTTAATGAAATGATGAGTGGGAAATTTTACGGTATCGGAGCCCAGTTGAAAGAGGACGAAGGGAAGATAAAAATTTCCAGTCTTATCACGGGTATGCCGGCATGGAAGTCTGGTGACCTAGGGGTAAATGATGTAATAATAAAAATTGGCGAAGGAAATGCCGAAGCGGTGGATGTTACCGGGTATGCAGTTACGGATGCTGTAAAACTGATAAGAGGGTCTGAGGCGGGAACAGAAGTGAGACTTACCGTTCGTAAGCCAGATGGAAGTATTAAAGTGGTGATTTTAAAACGGGGAGAAATAAAGCTGGAAGATACTTTTGCTAAAAGTGCCATTATAAACAATGGTTCACACAAAATAGGTTATATCTATTTACCTGAATTTTACATGGATTTTGAAAGGCCCAATGGCGCAAAATGTTCAGAAGATGTAGCTAAAGAAATTGTGAAACTGAAGGCCGAGAACGTGGAAGGTATTATTATGGATCTTCGGGGCAATGGTGGAGGTTCTTTGCCAGAAGTAGTAAAAATGGCTGGTTTATTTATTGAAGATGGCCCTATCTGCCAGGTTAGAGGCAGGGACGAAAGCAAACCTTACGTTTGGAAAGACAGGGATAAAAGTGTGCTGTATACCGGTCCTTTAACTGTAATGATAGATGAAGGAAGCGCTTCTGCGTCAGAAATATTTGCTGCAGCAATTCAGGATTATCACCGTGGTATTGTTATCGGTAGTTCTTCTTACGGAAAGGGAACAGTACAACGTACAATTCCATTAAATCCTGAGGCTGAAAACCCGGCATTTGCTAAAAATTCTGAAGACCTTGGTACAGTAAAATTAACCTTGCAAAAATTTTACCGCATCAATGGCGGAACTACACAGTTGAAAGGCGTCACACCTGATATCCTGGTACCCGACAGGTACGAATTTTATAAGTCAAGAGAAAAAGATAATGACGCTGCATTGACCTGGGATGAAATAAATAAAGCTGATTACAAGCCATGGACTAATAATTACAATTCTTCAGAAGTTGTAAACCTTGCTACTGAGCAGGTAAATGCCAGCAGTACTTTCAATACGATGAAAGCGCAGGTACAATGGATAGACATAATGAATGACAAAGAATCATCTTTAAATTTAGCTAAATACGATGAAGAGCAGAAAGAGTTAAAGTCTGCTTATAAGCAGTTGGATAGTTTATATAAATTGCCTACCGCCCTTACGGTTACTAATAATTCAAAAGATACCGAAGGAATGAGCAGCGAAAAGGAAAACGTTGAAAAAAACAAGCAATTTCTTAATCGGGTGAAAGGTGACATCTATGTGGATGAAACAGTGAAGGTGATGACCAATATGATTAACGAAAGTAATATGGCTTTGAATGCAGCAGCGGCCGCTGAAGCAAAAAAGAATTAAACGCAAAAAACGACATTCAAATAAAAAGCCGCTTTACAACAATAGTGAAGCGGCTTTTTATTTGGACCCAATATGCCTTTTTTTCGGGATAATTTTATTCATTTCTTCTAAAACCAGTTTTGTTTCTTGGCGGTGCTGGCGTTGGGTTTAGTAATTGCTTCAATGCTTCAAAAATCATTGGTATGTTTTCATCATGACTGGTTACTTTCTTTTCTAACTGCTCAGTTTAAATAAAATATCCTTTTGGGTTAAAAGCATTTCTTTCATTTTCGTAAATTTCTGACGATTTGTATGTTTACAGCTATGGCACGGTCGCTATTCAATACACTGGTCAGCGTTACTGCGCCGTGTTCTGCAAACACATAGGGAAAATTGGGTGAGTATTTTAAATTTTTAAGGTGGTCGAAATCTGCGACTATCTCGTCTTTTTCTTCTTAGGTAAGCTGGAACATGAAATCAGCCATTTCGAAGCAACGTCTCTCAACGAGCTTAAGAAGAGCCGAGGACGTTGCGTGTATCAGTATTACTCCCGGCTTTTGTTGAAATCCACTTCTTCCATTTCCATAAAGTTTGTGACAGGATAAGTCCCTTGTGCACCTGTTAAATAAAATCTTGCTGAGCTATGAAAGTATCAATCTTTCCAGTCAAAGGAAAGTTCCCAAACTTCATGCAGTTTTTTATTTTCCTTTCTAGCAGCTTCTACGCCGCAGGATAATTGTTCTAACAAGGCAGTCTCATTATTATTTTCCAGCTGTTTAATAATTTCATAGGCCATAAATCTTTTGCCATTGCCAATGGTAGTCTGATGCTTTGGGTAGTAACCTCTTTATCTCGTATGAATAATATTTTATTGTTGATTGTTTCATCAGGTATGACCATTTTTCTCTTCTAAGTTTGCCATGTTTTTTTAAGATCTGGAAACGCTGATTGAAAAAGACCAAAAATTATCAGGAGAACTTTAGAAATACCTTTCCTCAATTATTTTTTTATGATGAGCAAAATGGCCCAACGTAATAAAGCCCATGCTTAGCGTACTGGTTGGTATGTTGTTGGCATTACCCATTCTTAATAATTCTTCTTCATTAAAACTTTTAAATAAAAATTCGGTTGCGGCACGAACTGCCAGAAATTCTTCTGCCAGGCTTTGCCAGGTTCTTTCATTGGCGTGGGTGTTGGCGGCATAACTATTTTCATCAAAACCGGGTAAAGGAAAAGTTTCATGTCTTGCGAAGCACAATGCACGGAAACAAAAAATTCTTTCAGTATCTGTTACGTGTTGCATTAGGTCCTTCAAAGTCCATTTTTCGGGGGCATAGGCGTGGGTTGATTTTTGCTCGGTGATGTTGCCAAGCAACTCCTTTATCTGCGCTGACTGCCGGTCAAATCCTGTTAACAAATCCTCATCGGGCACCTGGTCGATGTATTTTTGAAAATAAGGGGGATAAGTTGTTGGTGATGGTTTCGGCATGAAGTTGTTTTTATATGGTGATAAAAAAAGCCGGGTTAACAAACCCGGCTTTAAAATTAATACATTCAACATTTCTTTTTACTATCCCTTCTTATTTTTTGTCAATTTTGATTTTGGCAACACATCTTTCTGCGTCTTTTCGCCGGTTAAAGTAGCGGCTAATTTAACTGCTTCATATGCATTTAACAAACCTCCTGAAACAGACAATTCACTCAATTTTGTTTTTTCATCCGTTCCCGGAATATTTACTTCAATAGCCGGGTCAACTGCAGATTTCTCAATGATGTATTTCAACTGCTTAGCGGAAAGGGTGGGGTAGTATTCGAGCAAAAATGCAGCAGTACCTGCTACCACCGGGCAAGCCATGCTGGTACCCGATGCATTGCCGTACGTATTGCCGCCGGGTATGGTAGAATATATTTGTACGCCCGGAGCAAACACATCAACCTCTTGTTTACCATAATTACTAAAGCTGGCTGTAAGACCTCCATTTTTAGGATCTCCACTTGCCCCTACGGTAATCCAATTTGTAGCTCTTTGTGCATTGTCAAGATAGGTAGCGCTTGGAAAATTATCTGTGCTGTCAATATTTTTTGCAGCATTGCCGGCTGCATGTACCAACAATACATTTTTACTTTCAGCATACTTCACAGCATCATCCACCCAATTTTTTTCGGGCGAAAAACTTTTGCCAAAACTCATGCTTACAATTTGAGCCCCGTTATCAACTGAATAACGTATAGCATTGGCAATGTCTTTATCATGCTCATCGCCATCCGGCACCGCCCTTACCACCATGATGCGGACATTGTCTGCAACACCTTTTACACCAACATTATTATCCCGTACTGCCCCAATAATGCCTGCGCAGTGGGTTCCGTGAAACGGCGTGGAAGCCATCAAATCGTTGTTGCCGTAATTGCGGTCATTGATATCTGTTTCGTCGTCCTGCACAATTTCTTTGCGGTACTCTTTTGGTGCATTGTTAGCAGCATCTGCTTTTCTTAATTCGCCTTCCAGCTCTCCTATTATCTGTTTGTTACTAATTTCGTCACTACCATTTCCTTTGCACAATTGAATTAAAAATGCTTTTGTTCTTTTGGCATCCGCATTGGTAGGGGTATACTTTTCCAGGTCGGTGCAATTGTATTCTTCTTTACCCAATTCTTTCGCAATAACCGAATCGCCCCTGGTAAATCCCGGCAATATCTGTTTTAAAAAAGCAATTTCTGCCGGATTAATATTTCCTACTATATCCTGCTTTGCCTTTTTATACATTTCCACTTCTGCTTTTTGAACAGATGTAAGGCCCGCTTCGTCGGGAATACTGTCACCATATTTTGCTTTTAAAGCATTGTAAACACGTGCTGCTTCATGACTGTCTTCTTTTACATTCCGGCCATCTTTGCCACCAATAAAATTCCAGCCGTGAATATCATCGATATACCCGTTTTTATCATCATCAATACCATTACCCGGAATCTCTTTTTGGTTGGTCCACAAAACAGGTTTTAAGTCTTCATGCAGCGTATCAATGCCGCTATCAATAACCGCAACAATTACCTGTTTGCTTTTTAATTTATTGGCCTTAACAAAAGCATACGCTTTATCAAGACTAATTCCGTAAAAACCGGTGGTGGCTTCATCTAACTGGTACCAGTTATTTGGAATGGTGTCTTTAGTTTTCTGTGCAAATACGGTAGCGCTCAGCAAAAGGGCAGCGCCTAAAACAAGTTTTTTCATTATGTATATTTTATAGCTTCGCAATTTATTACAATTGGTGTACACCAACTAACCATTTGTAAAATTTATCAAAATTTACGGGAAATATTAACAGGGCTTTATAGAGAAACGAGTTGCACAAAATAGGCTGGGTCGAATGAAGGAGTCAATTGCATCTTTTTGTCAAAGAGACCATACATACTACTGCCACTACCACTCATGGCTGCATAAGAGGCACCCATTTTATACATCGTTTCTTTTATTTCTTTAATTACCGGGTATTTGTTAAATAAAGGCAATTCAAAATCATTTACTAATGAATGTTGCCATGTGCTGATAGGTTGGTCAATGATGTCTTTAATTGATGCTGAAACATTATTTATTTTTCGCGGGGTTAAGTACGAAAATGCTTCGCCTGTATTTACATGAATACCGGGGTTTACAATCATCAACTGGTAAGAAGAAAGATCCAATGCAACCGGCTCCATTATTTCACCGCGGCCAGTGGCAAAACAGGGTTTGTTTAAAATAAAAAAAGGACAATCGCTTCCCAATTTTGATGCATAGTCAATTAGTTGATTTGTCGATAAATTCAACCCAAACTGTTTATTTAATAAC
>JBGSIG010000526.1:0-5757 GCA_041742655.1 Ferruginibacter sp.
TTACTAATTGTTGCTTTGATATTATACAGAAATAACAGGCAAAAGCAAAAAATAAACAAGGTTTTAGAATCTACGCTGACAGACTTAAAAGCCACTCAATCCCAACTCATCCAATCAGAAAAAATGGCCAGCCTTGGTGAACTCACTGCAGGCATTGCCCATGAAATTCAAAACCCGTTGAACTTCGTTAATAATTTTTCGGAAGTGAATACAGAACTGATTGAAGAAGCCGGCCAGGAAATGGATAAAGGAAATATTAATGATGCAAAAATGATCCTTAAAGATATCAGAGAGAACGAAGAAAAAATAAACCACCACGGCAAAAGAGCCGATGCCATTGTAAAGGGAATGTTACAACATTCAAGAAGCAGCAACAGTTCTAAAGAACGAACAGACATCAATGCATTAGCTGATGAATATTTACGGTTGGCTTATCATGGTTTAAGGGCAAAAGACAAATCTTTCAATGCAACATTAAAAACTGATTTCGATAAAACGATCGGCAATATCAATATTATCCCGCAGGATATTGGCAGAGTCGTGCTCAATCTGATAAACAATGCATTTTATGCAACAAGCGAAAAGCTGAAAGCTGAAAGCGTAAAGCCAACACTGAACAAATACGAGCCAACCGTTTTTGTAAGTACAAAAAAAGTGGGTGATAAAGTTGTGATTAGTGTAAAGGACAACGGCAACGGTATTCCTCAAAAAATAATGGATAAAATATTTCAACCTTTCTTTACTACCAAACCAACCGGGCAGGGAACAGGTTTGGGATTATCATTGGCATACGATATTGTGAAGGCACATGGCGGAGAATTGAAAGTGGATACGAAAGAAACCGAAGGAACCTCATTCATTATTCAACTTCTGACAACATAAAAACAAATGATGAAACCACACTTAAAAATATTATTTCTTTTCTTAATCCCGTTGTTCGTAAAAGCGCAGGAAGATGCTTATACAGAAAACTGGAACCTGCAACAAATTGATAGTTTGCACAATGTGTTTAACCAGACTGCCAACGACACTGCACGCATGAAAGCAGCCAGGAGTTTGGGATGGCATTACCAGGAAATAAACAGGGACAGCAGTTTGTACTTTCATGAAGCCGAATTGACAACAGCAAAAAAATTACAACTAAAATTATGGCAGGCAGATGCCCTTGATCAGGCTGGCTGGGTGTTGTCTCAAATGAGAAACCATCCCAGGTCGCTGCAATATTTTCTGGAGGCCATTAATATTTTAGAAGACCCTGAGTGTAAAAAAGATATTTCTTACCGCGTCAATTTCTTTAAAGATAGTGATCCGGAAACTACAAGATTAACCGCATTAGGATTCGTCTACAACGACTTTTCACAACTATACGATGCCACCGGCGATACAGAAAAGGAGTTGTATTATTTATTTAAAGGATTGCAGGTTGGCAAAACCATCCACAACAATATGTTACTTTCATTAGTTGATGTGAATTTGGCCGCTACTTACCTTGATCTTAATAAACCAGATTCTGCTTTATTTTTTGGGTTGCAGACAATAAAGTATATCAATAAAACCAGTTTCAAAACCTATGACGGGCTTGCACATATGCTGGTGGGAAATACCTATTTAATGGAAAGGAATTATACCTTGGCAAAAAAATATCTTGATACATCTGTTACCATAAATATCAGAGATAACATTAAGATCAAACTAGCATATTCTTACTTTGCACTAGGTCAATTATACAAGGCGGTAGGGAAAATTGATTCCAGCATCTTTTTTACCAAAAGGGCAATGACCGATAGTAAAATCCTGGGCGAATTTGCCCAGGTTAACAGGGCTTATGTTTCTCTTTATTCGTTGTACAATTCAACAGGAAATAGAGACAGTGCATTCCTTTATTTACAACTTTCCAAAGCCTTAGGTGACAGTTTGAATAAAGCTGAAAAGCAAAAGATTTATGAATTCCAAACCATTGGTTTTAACGACCAGATAAAAATGCAGGAGCAGGCCAATGCACAAATTCAAAAACAGAATACCATAAGAACTTATACTTTGCTCGCAGGCATTGGGGTGTTTATGCTGATTGCTTTTTTATTGTACAGAAACAACCGTAACCGGCGAAAAGCAAACGAATTGTTGCAACAACAAAAAGAAGAAATAGAAGTACAGAAAAAAAATGTGGAGGGAACTTTAGCAGAGCTTAAATCCACCCAATCCCAACTCATACAATCTGAAAAAATGGCCTCATTAGGCGAACTCACCGCAGGCATTGCACATGAGATTCAGAACCCGTTGAACTTCGTGAATAATTTTTCGGAAGTGAATACAGAATTGATTGAAGAGTTGAGCGAAGAAGTTGACAAAGGAAATTTAGAAGAAGTAAAAGCCATTGCAAAAGTTATTAAAGAGAATGAGCAAAAAATTAACCACCACGGCAAACGTGCCGATGCCATTGTAAAAGGAATGTTACAACATTCACAAACAAGTACCGGGCAAAAAGAACCAACTGATATCAACAAATTGGCGGATGAATATCTACGTCTCTCCTACCAGGGCCTGCGTGCAAAAGACAAATTGTTTAATGCAACAATGAAAACGGATTATGATGAAAGTATTGGAAACATCGTCATTATTCCTCAGGATATCGGACGAGTATTGTTGAATTTATACAATAATGCGTTTTATGCGATGGCAGAAAAGAAGAAAAAGCAAGGTGTAAATGATGAGTCAACAATTTCAATAAGCACAAAAAAAATTGGAGATAAGGTAGAACTAAAAGTTGCTGATAGTGGCAATGGCATTCCACAAAAAATAGTTGACAAAATATTTCAGCCATTCTTTACTACCAAACCAACCGGCCAGGGAACAGGGTTGGGGTTGTCATTGAGCTATGATATTGTAAAAGCACATGGCGGAGAAATAAAAGTTGATAGCAAAGAAGGCGAGGGATCTGAGTTTATTATTCAGTTACCTATTGCCTGAACAACCACTGCAGAGGTTATTAAGAGATGCATTATTGTTACTATTCCATTAGTAATACAAATTTCATAATCCACCAAGGCAAGCATTTATCGAAGAAATACAGCCAACAGCAAAACAAGAAGAATGAATTTAATTTCGCAGAAACTTCCCCGCTTTTTTGGCAAAGCGGGATAATAGTCGTATAATGAAGGTAAGTTGGGTTATTAACGCCCTATTCTTTCACAATTAAAATTGTCCATTATGATGAATGCAATGAATTTCCAGGATTATGATGTAATACTTCATGTATTTGAAGCCATGGAAAAAAAGAAAGCTGATGAAGTGCGGGAGTGTTTTACAGGGAATTTTAAATCGGTTATCTTAAATGAAGAAGTTAGCCTTACCCAATACCTCGATGTATACAACCGCATTAAGGAAGGTATGCCTGATGCGAAATTTACCATTACTGATTTAACATCTAACGGCGACAGTTTTAAAGCCAATGTAAAAATCACCGGCACCCACACTCACGAATTTCCCCCTTTTAAAAAAGGTTGGAGAAAATTGAAGCCTACCGGAAAAAAAGTGAACAAAACAGTCACCGCTGTGGAGATAATTCTTAAAGGAAACCGTATTTTGGAAATTAGGAATTTAAATTCCGGTAACGGTGTTGTAGCGGGATTGTTGAACGAATTGCACCTGCTTCCAAAGAGCTATCACTGCAATTAAAAATTCAGTTATGGTAGTTTAGTATATGCTCATCAAATTCTTCTTGAAATTGCCGGTAAGCTGTTTGTCGTTAAAAAAAATCTTAAAAAAAAATTAAATTATTAATTATGAACAATCTCATTCTTTATATCATTTTAGCAGTGGTATTCTTTTTTATACTTGGCATAAAAATAGTACGGCCTACACACAGGGCACTTATTGAGCGGCTGGGTAAATACCATCATTTTGCCAACCCGGGTTTTCACTGGATCATTCCATTTATTGATAAGATGTATATGGTAAACACCACCGAACAAATGGTGGATGCTGAAGCGCAGGAAATAATAACCAATGATAACCTGAATGCTTCTGTGGATGCGCAGGTTTATTTTAGGGTGATAGCTGATGAACAAAACGTTAAAAATTCGCAATACAATGTAAACCGCTACCAGTGGCAAATTGTAAACCTTGCCCGCACTACGCTTCGTAATATTATTGGTACACTCACCCTACGTTCTGCCAATAGCGAAAGAGGTAAAATAAATGCAGAGCTGCATAAGACATTAATGACCGAAACACAAAGCTGGGGAATAGAAGTAATCCGTACAGAGCTAAAACAGATTGACCCACCATCTGATGTGCAGGAAACGATGAACAAAGTGGTAAAAGCAGAAAATGAAAAGATTGCTGCCATAGATTATGCAACCGCAAGAGAAACAGTTGCAGATGGTGAAAAGCGGGCAAGGATTAAAGAAGCTGAGGGCTCACGCCAGGCAAAAATATTAGCTGCACAGGGTGAGGCGGAAGCCATAAAAATGGTAAACGAAGCGGCCGAAGAATATTTTGTAGGCAATGCGCAGGTGTTGCGTAAACTGGAAGCTGTTGAAAAAGCGATGAGCGAAAATACAAAATTTGTGGTGCCGGCCGGGTCAGACCTGGTGAATGTGATCAGTGAAATGGCGGGTATTGTTCCCATAAGACAAAAAACAAACCAATAGATTTGTTTGTTTAGTGAAACCAACTCTTTCTTGAAACTTCAATAATTGCTCACTTGCCTTTCGGCAAATTTAGTGGCGCAATTATCATATATAAATAACACCCTGCCGCAAATACATGTCATTTGCCACAGGGTGTTTCTCTTTGTTATTTTGACGCTATTTCTGCACTCGATTTTTCCTCAACATCTCCAAATTGCACCTTTCGGGTAAAAAGGTTATTGATGAGTTGACTTCCGCATAATTTGCTATCCCTTTTTTATAGCCTTCTCTTTTTTAATAAATCTTATTATCTTTAAGCAGGCATCCCGCCTGATATACACAGCCCCCGATATAAAAGTGCAGAGACATAAGAATTGCCAACTGGCAAGGGTATTATTTAATGGAAAGTATTTTTTATTTCCGCCAAAACAGAAGGCGTAAAAAACTATTTTGTAGAAATGAATTTTGATACATTCCAGGAGAGTTCCAAGTATATTCATGGATTACAAATATAATTTCAGGTAGATATTATTTAAAACGATTCTTAGCAATAAAGCTAACCGGCAGGTAACCGGACAGGGGCTTATAGTGGATTCGTAGTAGTGCTACGAAAAGGCCTATTGGGTAAACGATATTAATAAAATATGAAAACTCATGATGGGAGTTATTTAAAATATTATCTTTAAAATGAAACATACCTGTTCTGCGGAGCTGGGTCAATTAATATATAAATGCCGCAATAAATGAAATCGACTTTCTTACTTTTCGTGAGTTTGTTTATTAGCCTGGAAAGTTTTTCACAAAACATAGGCTTATCGCAAGTTGACAGTGTCTATGATGAACTCTCGCTGGCAAAGCAAGACACCTCCCGGGTACTCTTGATGCTTGATCTTGCGGAAGCATATCGTGGATCAAATCCTGATTCTAATTTGTACTACGGGCAGCGGGCGCTGGATCTGTCCCGGAAGATAGATTTTGCCAAAGGTGAACTGCGGGCTTTACTGGCTATTTCTATTTATTATCGCTGGGCGGGAAATCTTTCCAAAGGATTAGAGATGGGTTTAAAAGCGCTGGATATAGCCAAAGAAAATAAGTGGAATACTGACCAGGCTTTTAGTATGATCAG
>JBGSIG010000527.1:0-2962 GCA_041742655.1 Ferruginibacter sp.
TCTACAACACATAGTTTGATAGGCGCATTAATTGGTGCAGGATTAATTGCGGTTGGAACCGGTGTCAACTTTACCAAACTTGGAAAAACATTTTTTCTCCCACTTTTATTAAGTCCTTTAATTGCAGTGGCATTAAGCAGTTTGCTTTACCGGCTGTTTCATTATTCAAGAAAAGCCGCAGGCATATCAGAAGAAAGCTGTGTTTGTGTTGGTAAGAAATGGATGCCTGTAGCTCAATTAGCCAATACATCTCATAGTTTCACAGCATTACCTGTTTTGGAAACAACAATTGGTTCACAGGAAGATTGTGCCATGCAATACAAAGGAAGGTTTTTGGGTATTAATTTTCAACCTTTGCTAAACAATCTTCATTATGCCAGCGCTGCAATTGTTTCATTTGCCAGAGGATTGAATGATACCCCAAAATTAATCTCGCTGTTATTGATCACACAATTATTTCATATACCTGTTTATATCGGCATTCTTGCAATTGTAATGGCTGTTGGTGGCCTGCTTAATGCAAAGAAAGTGGCTGCAACTATGAGTAATAAAATTTCGAAATTCAATCATGGGCAAGGCTTTACAGCTAATTTAATAACAGGTGTTTTGGTGATAATGGCTTCTAAATTTGGAATGCCGGTTTCTACTACCCATGTATCAGTAGGTAGTATTTATGGTATTGGGCTGGTAAACAAATCTGCAAACAATAAAGAAATCTCAAAAATCGCTCTATCCTGGTTGCTTACTTTACCAATAGCAGCTTCGTTAAGCGCTTTATTCTATTTAATCATTCATTCATTTTATAAATAATAGTTATGTCAACAACGTATTTAGAAACTACGAGAAATGTTTACAGGGAAGCTGCAGAAAAACCGGATGTTGGTTTATGCTGCACCACAACACCAATATGGCAATTGCCCGGTTTGGATATGCCCGTAATTATGCAGCAAATGAATTACGGTTGTGGCAGCACAGTAAACCCAAGAGATTTGGTGAACAACCCCAAAATATTATACGTTGGTGTTGGTGGCGGTATGGAACTGCTGCAGTTTGCTTATTTCAGCCGGCAAAACAACGGTGTAATTGGCGTAGATGTGGTGGACGAAATGCTGGATGCAAGCAAAAGGAATTTTACAGAAGCTGAAAAACTAAATCCCTGGTTTAAAAAAGAGTTTGTTGATTTAAGAAAAGGTGATGCGTTAAACTTACCTGTGGATGACAACAGCATTGATTGTGCCGCACAAAACTGTTTGTTCAATATTTTCAAACATGAGGAATTAAAACAGGCTTTAAAAGAAATGTACCGTGTATTAAAACCACTGGGACGATTGGTAATGAGCGACCCGATATGTGAAACTGAAATGCCTGAAGCATTAAGAGAAGATGAAAAGTTAAGGGCTTTATGCCTGAGTGGTTCCCTGCCATTGAAGGAATACATTAAAATGATTACCGATGTTGGTTTTGGTACAGTTGAAATAAGGGCAAAAAGGCCATACAGGATTTTGGACCCTGTTAATTATGCAACCGATAAATTGATTTATATAGAAAGTGTGGAAGTATGTGCCATTAAAGATCCGATGCCTGCCGACGGACCTTGCGTATTTACCGGCAAGACAGCTATTTATTATGGAACGGAAGAAATGTTTGATGATGAAAAAGGACATCTGCTTTTACCAAATCAGCCGTTAGCGGTTTGTGATAAAACAGCCGGAGCATTAGTAGTATTAGGCAGGAATGATATATTTATTTCTGACAGTACATTTTTTTATGATGGCGGGGGTTGTTGCTAATCGGAGATATTAAATTTAACAGTAGTGGAAAAACTTTCCAGGCCAAATGGGTTAAAATTGATTGTAGTATTAGGCATAGTAAGTTATGCCCTGCAATACACATGGGAAGAATTGCAATGCCTGCCATTCTTTAATCATCCTCCTGTAACATGGATGGTAACAGATATGATAGGCGCTGTAATAGTTGATGTAGTTACAACATATATTATATATTCCATCATTGCTATTATATCAAAATCGTGGTACTGGATTTTAGACAAATGGAATATAAAGCAATTAACACTCATGTTTGGTTTAGGTTTAGTTGCCAGCGTTTCATTTGAATTATTAGCCAAAGCTTATAAAAGCTGGAGTTATACAACTTTTGCCCCTTTGATTCCCGGTCTGGAAATATCTGTGTTACCTGTTTTGCAATTCTTGTTATTGATTCCTTTAAGCTTTCATTTAACAAGATATATCATCAGTAAATAATAATTTAACAATGAACAATAGGTCTTTTATTAAACAATATTTTTGAATTAAACTTTTTATATGCTACAGCTTAATGAGGCCAAAATATTTCTAATGGAGAAAGGTATTGATAATGCTGATGCCGGCATTGTTTTGGGCACAGGGTTACATCAATTTATAAACCTGATTGAAGTAAAACATACAATTTCTTATGCAGAAATACCCAACTTCCCTGTATCTACTGTTGAGTTTCATAAGGGCAATCTTATTTACGGAAATATCGGCGATAAAAAAGTATTGGTAATGCAGGGTCGTTTTCATGCGTATGAAGGTTATACCATGCAGCAAATAGTTTTTCCCATAAGAGTATTGAAATTGCTGGGTATAAAATATTTATTTCTCTCCAATGCTGCCGGAGGCATCAATCTTAATTTTAAAAAAGGAGATTTAGTATTGATTAATGACCACATAAATTTACAATCGGGCAATCCCTTAACAGGAAAGAACTTTGACGAATTGGGCGGACGATTTCCAGATATGAGTGAACCATATAATAGACGCCTTTCAGAAAATTTAAAGGAAAAAGCAATTGGATTGGATGTAGTATTAAAACAGGGAGTTTATGCTGCAGTAAATGGCCCCAATCTGGAAACCAGGGCGGAGTACCGCTATCTAAAAACAATTGGCGCCCAACTGGTTGGCATGTCAACGGTACCGGAAGT